>CADEHD010000147.1 GCA_902827055.1 uncultured Chloroflexota bacterium
CTCGTGTGCCAGCCACTCCTCGAACTTGTCCATCAGGTTGTCGCCCCACCTCGACCCGCTGGCCGCGAGCCAGCGGCTACCGACGCCGGAACCGTTGTAACGACACGGGTTCGATCACCGACTCGACCGCTTCGAACATGCGCTTGAGGCGCTGGATGCCCTTGTGTTGCAGCACCTTGACGTTGGTCTGCTGCTTCTCGAGGGTCTCCGCCGTCTCGGCGACCGAGAGGCCCGAGACGAACCGCAACAGGATGACGTCGCGCTGCGCGTCCGGCAGCTGGCGTACCGCCTCCATGACCTCTTCGATCGCGAGCTTGGTCTCGGCCAGCTCCTGTGGACCGCGGCGCTCGTCGCGCAGCGTGTCGGTCAGTTCCGCCGAGGTGCCACGCGCCGCTGCTCGGCGGTGGAACGACACGACGTGGTTGTGGGCGATGCGAAACACCCATGACCGGAACGGGCTGCGTTCCGCGGCTTGTACATCTGAGCCCAGCGTGCGCCACTCGAAGCCCTCAATTGCGCCGATGACCTTGAGGAAGATCTCCTCGGTCAGATCCTCGGCATCCGATGGGTTCCGCACGCGCCCCAGGCAGTATCGGTACACCTGGGCCACGTACGCGTCGTAGAGCCGCCCGATTGCATCGGCCTCTCCGAGGCGGGCACGCGACACGAGGTCGCGCTCCGCGCCCAGGGTGAGGCCGTCATCGGCCGTGGCTCGCGCCGTTCCGTCGGCAGGCAGTTCTGGTGGCACGCGTCGCTCCCGAGTCCGCTGCGCGTGCTCTGCACCTCTGGCGCGTCCATGCGCCGGGCAGAGTACGTCGCGAGCGTACTACCCCCGAGCGGCGGATGGCAGTCCTGAGCCCCTTCCGGGCGTCCGACTGCGTTCGCTTCGCTCGATGGCCTCGCGTGTCCCTCCCGCCAGCCGCTTTCACGACCCGACGTAAAGTGAAACGCGAAACCCTCGTCCGGGTTAACTCGAACTCGTTACGGGCAATCCGATGCCCCCTCAGGGCTGCGCGCAGCCCACGAGTGGTGAGGCCTCGGGTACCTTCAATATGAATGGCGAGATGTTTGGCACGATGTGACACGGGAGTGGTGTTAACCTCGGATGGCGTTTCGCGTTTATGTTCTAGCGAGCCGGTATCTGCGCGACCGGTTGCGCCTGCGCGATCAGCAGGAGCGTCGAATCATCTTCACTTTGCGCAACGTTCGATTCCTATCTCTTCATAGCCTGCAACGCCGCACGCGCCGGGTGGCGCTGAGCCTTGGCCTGAGCGCGGCGCTTGGCCTCGGCGTGCCTGCGAGCGCCCTCGCGGCGCCGGGGGACGGCCCGTGCACGGTGGTGCCGGGGGCTGTCTCGAACCTGGCGCCGACGCTGGTCTCGCTGCGTTCGGCCTCCGATGACGGTTCGAACCCGATCAGCGCCCACGTCGGCCTCGAGCACCCGCTGCTGATCCGCGACCCGGGCGGCGACGGGACGGCACGCCCGAACCTGCGCTCGGTGCCCGCGGCCGAGCAGACGGTGGTGGGGGAGAACATCGGCTTCTCGATGCCACCGGCGAACATCGCGGGCCAGTTCGAGGTGCTGACGCTGGTGGGCGAGGGCACGAGCGACTGCCTGCCGGCGGCCGGCACCGCGCCTCCGGGTGGCGTTCCGGCGCCCGCCCCGGCGACGCCGACGCTCGCGGCCCAGGCCTCGGTGGTAAGTGGGGTGTACGACGGACTGGCGATCGGCCAGGCGGAGGTCCTCCAACTGCAGGCGGACTCGACGACGCCGCTGCAGGTGACGGTGCGGGGCACGAGCAAGGGTGCGCCGCTGAAGCCGACGACGCTGGTGACGCTCTCCACCTCGCGAGGTGAGTTCGTGGCGGTCAACGGCGAGCCGATCGCGGCGACGAAGGTGGTACAGCTCCCCCTCGGGCTCCAGCCCAGCGAGGGGGCGGCGGTGGGCACGGTGCTGTGGCAAGCGACTCCGGGCGAGCGCGCGGGCGCGGCAACGATGACGGCGACGGCACTCCAGGACGGGGTGAGTCTGTTCAAGACGGTGATGGCGCAGGTCCTGCCGCCCCCGGTGCCGGAGGCGGCGCCGTTCACGGGCACGCTTCCGGGCGCGGGGCAGTCGGCGCTGCTGGTGACGACGCGCAGCCTGCCGACGGCGGAGCTGGCGAGCAGCCTGGACGCGGCGGGATGCCTCCCGCAGACGCTCTCCGTGCTGGTGGCGGGGGTGTGGGAGGTCTACGTGCCCGGCGCGCCGGGCCCGGTCAACGAGGGCTTCGTCCCCGCGATCGCGCTCGATACGCCATTCGTGGTGCGCTGCGGCTAATACGATGTCGATACTTCCATGGTCAGCGCGCGTGACCACGGGGCGGTGGAGCGGGTCGAAGGCGCGATTTCGATTCGCGCGCTCGATGTGCGGCTCGAACGGATGATCCGAACGGTGACCGTCCCCGATTCTTTGGACAACATAATCTTCCGCACTGAGAAATTGCCCTGATCTCCCGTTAACCGAGGGCGCATAAGGCACGTTTCCCGTACTGTGCCCCGGTGTATCGGGCCATCTTGCGCCCTGCGTAAGAGAGCCCGGCCTCGGGCACGTGTGGACAACGCCGTGACCGAGGAGCAGTGGCCCGCAGTTGGGACAGCCGAGCGGCGTGAGATGACGCCCTGCTCGAGCGGTGGCATCGATGCCCGCCGGTCCCCTCCTGGTAGTGGCCGTGGGAAGGAGCGCCTGGGAGCAGTCAGGGATAGACCACTCACACGGTTTGCAGTCCGGGAGGACTAGGACTTGAGTTTCAAGAAGCACATCTGGAAGGGCCTGACGGTCGCCGCAGCACTCATGCTGTCGGCTGGCCTGATGACTCAGTCGGCGACGGCTGCCGCAACGGCGACCCCCGCCAACAACTACATCGCTCTTTCGACCAACGCGGCCACTGGCACCGGGGCTTACACCACGGTTGCCAACATTGTGATCACGTCCGTCGCGGCGCTCGACATGACCGTCGCTGGCGACGTCGTTCTGACGGCCCCGACGGGCTGGGCGTTTAACCCAGCCTCCCCCATGACGGTCGGCGAGACCGGCACGGTCGTTGGTGTTCCGGGTGCCATCACGGCTACCACGGCAACCGCCGACATCACGACTGGGTCGGCCGCTGCTGACACGATCACCATCGGCGGTCTGCAGATCCGCCCCCTCACGGCGTCGAGCATCGCCGGGCAGATCACGTCCGCTCAGGCCTCCCCGGCGTCTCTGCCGGTGGCGAACATCATCCCCGGCACGCTCTGCACGGCGAGCTGCGTGGTGATTTCGCCAAGCTCGATCACGGTTGCCTCTGATGGCACCACCGCTTCGACGCTGACGCTGTCCGCGAAGGACGCGGCTGGCGTCAACCTGCTCAACACGCTGGTCACCGTGACCACGTCGCGTGGCACGCTCAGCGCCACGTCGAGCACGACCCCGACGTCCGCGTGCTCCACGAGCACGGGCGGTACCTGCACGCTTACCTTCCGCGGTAACGGCACCACGGGCACGGCGAACATCGTCGCGACCACTGGTGCTCCCAACGAGGGCAGCGGTCAGATCAACCTCGAGGTTGTCTCGACCAACCAGAACCCGACGGCGATCAAGTTCCGCGACAACACCAACAGTGGTCACATCGCGGCCAACACGACCTCCGTCTACACGTCGCCGACGCTCGTCAGCCGCGTGCGCTTCCAGGTGACCAACGGCTCTGGCGACGGCGTCAACAACGAGCTGCTCCAGGCCACGGTCGACAAGGGCTACATCGTTACTGGTGACGCCGCGGCCTGTGCCTCGAACACCTCGGACACCGCCACCACGTCCACCGTCGCGATTGACGGCACCAACACCGACGGCATCGGCACCTTCACGGTGTGCGCGCGGTCCGGCCAGGTTGGCGCCATCAAGGTCACGGTCAAGAACCTCTCGACGTCGATGGCCGACGCCACGACGACGATCACGGCTGCTGGCGCGCCGAACAAGCTCGAGACCACGGTCTCGGGTGGCTCGGTCGTCGTCACGGTCAAGGACAAGGACGGCAACGAAGTCGCTGACGGCACGACCGTCTCGGCTGTCACCCCGGCCTTCTCCGGTGCGGTTTCGCCGTCCTGTGGCGTGACCTCCAACGGCAAGATCTCCTTCTCGGCGGCCGCTTCTGGCGCGTCCACCCAGGTGGTCATCACCGTCTTCATGAATGACTCCGGCTCGGGTGCTGCTGGCACCTGTGCGGCCCTCGGCCCCGTGGCAGCCGCCGCGACCACCGTTAACCTCGGTGGTGGCGTTGGCACCCCGGGTACCCCCGGCACCGGCGGCGGTGGCTTCACCGGCGCTGCTCCGGCTCGTGGCTCCATTGGCCTCCTCGTGACCAACCAGGCGTCTGGCGCCGCCGGCCTCGTGTCGGCCCTCGCCACCGCCGGTTGCACCGCGGAGTCCATCGCGGTCCTCGAGAGTGGCGTGTGGAAGATCTACATCAACGGTGCTCCGGCGGTCGTGAACTCGGCCTTCCCGGGTACGGTTGCTGCGACCACGGCCTTCTTCGTCCGCTGCGCCGCCTAGTCCTCGGACTAGCCGACTAGCGAACTGAGAGCTCTAGCCCTCCCCCCGGAGTCCCAAGGATGGGAACTCACTCCGGGGGGAGGCGAACAAGCCAGCTCCCTAAAGGAGAATGACTGCATGATGACGATGAAGGGTCTGGTCCGGGTCGGGTCCCTGGCCGGGCTGCTCGCGGTGGCGTTCCTGAGCGCCTCCATTTTCGCGAGCTCCGCTCACGCTCAGAACCCACCGGCCACGATGTACGGCACGGCGAAGGCCGGCGACAAGGTCGAGGCCCTGGTGGGCGGCAGGGTTTGTGCCACTGCCACCGCCGGTGCCGACGGCTTCTGGATGATGCAGATCGCCGAGGGTGGCGCCTGTGGCGCCAAGGATGGTGACACCATCTCCTTCACCCTCAACGGCGCTGCCGCTGCTCAGACCGAGACCTGGAAGGCTGGCGGTGCCCCCAAGACCGTCGCCACCGGTGTCGCGCTCTCGGCCAGTGGCGTTGTCCCGCCGAAGACCGGTAACGCTGGCCTCCTGCCCACGGGCGGCGCCAGCAGCCCGTGGTTCGCGCTCATGCTGGGCGCCTTCGCGCTCGCCGGCCTCGCCGGCGCCCGCGCGATGACGGGTCGCCGCGCCTAGGCCTCGTGCCTGCGCGCTAGCCCCTCGGGGCTCTACCTCCGGGTAGTGACGGGCCCCCTGCGTTTGCAGGGGGCCCGTTGTTTGTTGCGGTCCTTGCGGTCCCTGTCTCCTGGTGCGCCGCGCGCCGCGTGCGCCACGTGCGACGCCGCCTGCCCTCGAGCGCTCCGCGGGCGAGCCAGTGACGTGAGCAACGACACGATCTCGTGCAAGACGATTGCCGCACCGCGCGCTACGGTAGATCGCGATGTCCCAGTCGGAACTTCCTGAGCAGAACGCGCCGCCTCGCACCGGCTTCCTCGATGTCGTCGTGCGGTGGTGGGCGCAGCAACCCGGCCCAGCGCGAGCAACCGCGGTGGGCGGGCTCGCGATCGTGCTCCTGGCGGTGGTCGGCCTCGTCACGGTGCTCAGCAGCGGCGGCGGCGAGACCGCGGGGCTGACGGTGCGCCGTTCGGGCGGGGGTG
>CADEHD010000148.1 GCA_902827055.1 uncultured Chloroflexota bacterium
TCGGCACAGCGCGCCACTTCGTGCGGCGCGCCGTAGGCGTCGATCAGGACCTGCGTGACGGTCCCGGGCACCACGAGGTCAGCGACCAGGCGATCCTGGAGTGTGGGCCCCCGCGACTCGGTTGCAGCGTGCCCAACGTGGACGGTCGTCGTCCGGTGCTCCCGCAGCAAACCGGCGCGCGCACGCCCCTCGACCTGGTTCGCCAGACGCTCCCGCAGGTGCCGAGGCGATGGCCTCCACGGTAAGACCGCAGCCGTGACCGACGCGCCCACAGGCGGCACAACCTTGAATCGCAGCTTGGTCGCCGCCTTGGTGAAATGCCCTGCCGCGACGATGAACGAGCGGCCGGAGGCGATCAGCGCGCGCACGGCGGCCCCATTCGATTCGGTCACGGTCCATTGATCAAGGGACTCGCGCCCGCGTCCCATCCGCTCCAGCCAGACGAGGTCCTGGCGCTGGAGCACCATTCGCTGGCGCACATGGTTCGCGACCTGGTCCTCGGCAACGCCGAGCGCGCGCATCTCCCGCTCGATAGCTCGCCGTGTGCGCGTCGGCAGCAGCGAATCGACGACGCCGACACCAGTGGCCAATCCGAGCGCCAACCTCAGGGGCAGGTAGGCACCCGCGGGGACCAGGAGGCCCCACTCCGCCAGGAAACGGAGCCACTCGATGAGGGACACGCCCTCGCGAACAGTCGCCGGCAGCGCGAACTGCAATCCACGGAATCGAGAGGTCGTCGAGCTGTACATGGTCCGAGGCTACGCCCCGTGTCCGGAGGCGAAGTTGATAATCGGTGTTGGCAGTCGAACAAACATCCAACAGGAGACCAAGCGAGGGCCCGACGGGAGCGCGCCAGATTCGAGTCGGCCCAGGGCGACCCGGGAATGCCCCAGCCCGGGCCGGTCCAGCCTCAGCGGCGAGGGCGCGACCTCGGCTCTCGGCGCGTTGCGTGGTAGGCGACTCGCACCGTATCTGGCCGAGCCGATCACTTCCGCGCAGTGACCACCCAGGTGGCAAACGGGCAGTCGTACCGCCCCTCGGGCGTCCGGTACCCGGCAAGCGCGAGCCCCATCCCGTCCACGTACGCCTGGCGCTGCGCGTCAGTGAGCGCCGCGAACGCCGGAGCAACGGGAAGCGTGGATACCTGCTGAGCGGCATACGGATCCATGGGCGGAAGCGACACCGTCGAGGTGAGTTCTTCGGCGGAGATGTCCCGCAGACCGGCAGCGACGAACGCAGCGCTCATCGTCTCCGGCGACAGCCGAAAGGCGCCCGCCAGCGGCGCGGCCGCCTCCTCCCCGATCGCTGCACGCAGGCCATCCGCCTGGGCACGCATGTAGGTCTGGTCGTCGAGGGTCGCCCAGAACGACACCGCGATACGAGCACCGGGCGCGGCGACGCGGGCCATCTCAGCTGCGGCCTGCCCGAGGTCAGGGAAGAACTGCACACCCTGCTGACAGACGACGGCCGAGAATCGGCCATCGGCATAGGGCAGGTCGAGCGCGGATGCCTCGCTCCACGCAATCGTCGCCCCCGAGGGGACATCGAGCGACCTCGCAGTCGCGAGCATGCCCGGGTTCACATCAAGCCCAACGACCGAGCCGCTCTCCCCGACGACCTCGGCGACGCGCCGCGCGACGAGACCGGTCCCGCACGCGACATCCAGCACCTCGTCGCCAGCCCCGACCCCTGCACCCGCGATCACCGCCTCCACAAAGGGGGCCATGATCACGGCGTTGAACTGCTGGTAGTTTCTCGGAGCGCTACCGCTCACCTGGAAGCCTGCTGCGGTCACGTGGAGGCCTCCTGCATTCCTTCCCATTGTGGCAGATCGGTGGCGCGCCCGTTCGTCGCGCGCACACGCTCACCGAGGCGCGCCGTCCGACCTCCGATGTTGACGGCCGGCCACCCGCCAGGGCGCAACGCCCTAGATTGAGACGTGCGGTACGGCCTCGCGTCCCGGTGACTCAGGCGTCGCCGCACAGCCCCGAGGCGACTCGCCCAGAACGGATCACTACTCATGCGCATCCTCGTCATGGGCGCCAGCGGGTACATCGGAAGCCAGCTCGTGCCGCGGCTGGTGGAGCGGGGCCACGATGTCCGCGCCGCCGCGCGCAACCGCGACAGCCTCGAGTCTCGCGGCTGGGCGGGCGTCGAGTGCGTTGCAGCCGATGTGCTGCGCCCCGAGACGCTCGAGGGCGCACTCGCCGAGGTGGAAGTCGCGTACTACCTCGTGCACTCCATGGGGAGTGGGCGCGACTTCCCCCGCCTGGATCGGCAGGCCGCTCGGAACTTCCGTCGCGCGGCCGAGCAGGCGGGTGTCCGGCGCATCATCTACCTCGGAGGTCTACAGCCGCCAGGGGAGCGTTCCGCGCACCTCGACTCACGCGCGGAGACTGGCGAAATCCTGCGGGACGGACCGATTCCCGTCACCGAGTTGCGGGCGGGAATCATCGTCGGAGCCGGCAGCGCGGCCTTCGAGGTGATTCGCGACCTCGCCCTGCACCTGCCGCTCATGATCACGCCACGCTGGGTCAGTTCGAGGACGCAACCGATCGCGCTCGAGGACCTGCTCGAGTACCTGGTTCGAGTGGCCGACGTCGCCGAGACCGCCGGTCAGACCTACGACGTCGGCGGTCCCGAGACGCTGACGTACGCGGAGATGCTGCGAGGCTTCGCGAGGGTGAACGGGAAGCGCGTGCGGATCATCCCGGTGCCGGTGCTTACGCCGCGCCTCTCCTCGTACTGGCTCGACCTTGTGACGGCCGTGCCCGCGAACGTCGCTCGACCGCTGATCGACGGGCTCAAGCACGACTTGCTTGCCGACGACACTGCAATCCGGGAGCTGATTCCGCTGGACCTGCGCACGTACGCCACGGCCATCCAGGATGCGCTCGGCGCCGAGCGTGCCGCGACCGTGCCCTCGCGCTGGACGGAGGGCGCACTCGCCTACCGCGGCTCGCGTCCAGAGGTCGCCTTCTACTCCCGTCGGATCACGAGCACGGCCACGTCCAGCGCGTCGGTCGCCGCGGCCTGGGTCGCGATCACATCGGTCGGCGGTGACGCCGGCTGGCCCGCATACGACCTGCTGTGGCGCCTCCGCGCGATCGCCGATCGCGTCGTGGGTGGCCCCGGCATGCGTCGAGGGCGTCGCCATCCGACCGACGTTCGTCCCGGCGACACGATCGACTGGTGGCGGGTCGTGGGTGTCGAGCCGGGACGGCGCCTCACGTTGCTCGCAGAGATGCGCGTCCCTGGCGCAGCGGTGCTGGAACTCGAGGTCGAACCAGGCTCGACCGGCCGCTCGACGATCACCGCCACCGGGTACTTTCACCCCGCCGGCGTCTGGGGGCTTCTGTACTGGATCGCACTGCTTCCCGCTCACCGGCTCGTCTTTGATGGGCTCGCGGCCGGCATCGCCAGGCAGGCCGAGGGGCGAGACGGATCCTAGCCACGGCGTCGAGATGCCCGGAACTCGCTGTCGTCGATTCGTCATCCGGGATCCCTCGCAGGCACTGGTCGTGTGGGGAGAACGAGCGGTTGCGGTGGTGGTGGCGGTGCTCGCGTTGGCCGTGGGCGTCTCGCGGGAAGCAATGGGCGAGGACCGGGCCGACGCAGATGCATTCACGCGGTCCATAAGACCAACCAGCTCGCGTTCGCCGCGCATCGCGAGGTAGGGGACGCGCACCCTCGCGAGGCGTGCGGCGTTGCGCGCGGGTGCGAGGGTGGCCCACGCTGACAGCGCGAGCAGCCACGCCCTCCGTCACAGATTCCCGCCGTCCAGAACGCCAGAACCCGCCTCCCGGCGGCGGCTCGGTCGGCTTGGTGGAGACGGGGGAGAATTGAACTCCCCGTCCAGAGAGCCGTCGTCGCGTATCTCCTACGGGCGTAGCCTGCGGATGGTTCTTACCGGCTCCCTCCGCTGGCGAGGGGAGCGCCGGCCAGCCTCGATGGTCTTAGCGCCCAGAGCTCGGTGCCAACTCTGGACGAGCAGCCTGGCAATACGTCGCGCCTTCGATCGCCGTCAGGCCGGGCTACCGAGGCACGTCGCTACTTCTTAAGCAGCGAGGGCGAGTTCAGTGTCGCCAGTTACTTTTTGCCGCCTGATTAACGAGGGTGGTGGCTGCCTCGGCCCGCAATCCGCGTCCGCTCAACTCCTGTCGAATCCTGTCGTCCCCACGATGTTCGAACTCGGCTGAATCCGAGTCGCACGCATATTCTACACAATCGCGACCGGCCTCGCTAGCGGGCCGCGACATGCTCACGCTGGTCACGACGTAACGCACGAGCGATGGCGCGGTCCGACTCGCGCTCCGCGATCGCCTGGCGCTTGTCGTACTGGCGCTTGCCTCGTGCCAGTCCCAGCTCGACCTTCGCAAGACCGCGCGCGAGGTACATGCGCAACGGAATAATCGTCGTGCGCGGCTGCTCCTCGAGGGCGCGTCGGAGCCGGGTGAGCTCCGCGCGATGCAACAGCAGCTTCCGAGCGCGAGTGGGGGAGTGGTTGTCCGCGGCCGCTGCCTGGTACTCCGCGATATGCACGTTGTGGAGCCAGAGCTCGTTCCGGTCACTGAAGCGCGCGTAGCCCTCGGACAGGTTCGCCTTGCCTTCGCGGATCGCCTTGATCTCCGAGCCGAGCAGGGCAACGCCCGCGTCATAATGCTGGAGGATCTCGAAGTCGTAGCGCGCGCGCCGATGCTGCGCGACCGTGCCCTCGTTCCGAGGTTCCGCTGCGGCTCGCTTCTTCGCCACGCGACCGGCCTAGCCGGCCTTGCTCCGCAGCACGTCGAGCGCGCGGTAGATCGCGATGTCGCGCTGCGCCTCGATGTCATCCGGGGTGAGTTTGATCTCAATGTCGGGGATGACGCCGCGGCCCTCGATCTGGTTGCGTGCCGGGGTCAACCAGCGCGCGATCGAGACGTAGACGGCCCCGCCGTTGCTCAGCTCGCGTGCGTGGTTGACCGTGCCCTTGCCGAACGACCGGGTGCCGACCACGGTCGCGCGGCCGTTCTCCTGGAGCGCCGCGGCGAGGAGTTCCGAACCCGACGCCGAGAACTCGTCCTGCACCACCACGATCGGCAGCGACCAGATCTCATTCCCGGACCGCGCCTGGATCGAGCGCTCGCCGCCCGCGCGGTCAACCTGGGTCACGATCACACCCTTGTCGAGGAACATGTCAGCCGTCTGGGCCGTCTCGCTGAGCAGGCCACCGGGGTTTCCTCGGACGTCCACGATGAGCCCGCGGACACCCTTCGCCTTGGCGGCCGCGACCGTGTCGCTGAGCTCCTTCGGCGTGCGGTTCGTGAACGAGCGAATGCGGAGGTACCCGAAGTCGGACACCTCGGAGCCGCTGGCGTCGCGGAGCGTGCCGCCGGGGGGAAGGTCGTCCACCGAGGCCACCGTAATCTCGTCGCGCACGAGGGAGACATCGGCGGTCGAACCGTCGACGTGGCGGACCTTCAGGGCGACCGTGGAGCCGCGCGGCCCGCGGATCTTGAGGACGGCCTTGTCCACCGACCAGCCCTCTGCCGCCTCGCCGTCTACCTCGAGGATGGCGTCGCCGGCGCGCAGGCCGGCCCGCCCTGCCCGGGTGTCCGGCATGGGCCGCCCGATGGCCCCGCACCCACCCCGGGATGCCCCCGTGG
>CADEHD010000149.1 GCA_902827055.1 uncultured Chloroflexota bacterium
GCGAGGGGAGTCGGGGTCGCGCCCTGGAGGGTGCGATCCTCAAGGGTGTGCGCCTCGCGGGGGGGGTCGGCGGAGTCCCCTCGGCCGCCGAGTGGAGAGCGGGCGCGCGCCGCCGCTAGCCCGTGGCTCGGGGCGAACCCACGGCACCTCGCGAGCGGGCCGTGCACGCCTGGTGGAGTCTCCGTGGAACCGGGCTCGAACCGGGGACTACGTCCGTTGACAGGCCTCGTGCGCTTTCTATACTGACGCTGTCGGTCGACCCGAAGCGGCGGCCAAGAGACACCTGCGAAGCAGAACCGCCCATCTATCCGCTTGGATCTTGTGACCGAGACGGAGGAATGATGACGGCAACGTGCCTGCACGCATCATGCTCGTATTCCCTGGCTGCCTCGCTCCACCGGTCGTCCTGCGCTCGGCAGCACGCCGGTAGGCAGGACTAGACGTGCGCACCATGCTGCGCGGGAAGATTCACCGCGCCACGGTCACCCGAGCAGATCTCGAGTACGTGGGCTCCATCTCGATCGACACGGACCTCATGGAGGCCGCGGGCATCGTCGAGTGGGAGCAGGTCCACGTCCTCGATGTCACAAACGGCGCCCGGCTCACGACCTACGCCATCGAAGCGCCGGCGGGCTCGGGCGAGATCTGCATCAACGGCGCTGCTGCCCACCTCGTGAATCCCGGCGACCTGGTCATCATCCTCAACTACGAGGGCGTGCCCAGCGCGCAGATCCACGAGCACCGGCCGCGGCTCGTGCACGTCGACGGACAGAACCGCATTGTCGACCTCGCCACTGGCGAGGAGGCGACCAGCGAGTTCGCCCAGCGCTACTCCGCGCCGGGCACGCCGTCTCCGGAGTGCCTCACCGCTGGCGTGCCAGCGGCAGAAACGGGCGTCACAGCAGGTATGGCGGGATAGGAGCGCATCCGATGAGCGCGACCAGGACCTCCGCAGTGAAGCGCATCTCGATCAGCGACCTCCAGTCGATGCGCGACAAGGGCCAGCCGATCACCATGGTGACGGCGTACGACTACCCGGCCGCACGCATCGTCGACGAGGCCGGACTGCCGATCATCCTCGTCGGTGACTCCCTGGGCATGGTCGTGCTGGGCTACGACAGCACCATCCCGGTGACCGTTGACGACATGATCCACCACGGCAGGGCCGTCGTGCGCGGCTCGAAGCGTGCGCACGTCGTCGTTGACATGCCCTTCGGTTCGTACCAGACCGGCTGGCAGGACGCGATGCGGAACGCGACCCGCATCATGCAGGAGACCGGCGCGGGCTCCGTGAAGCTCGAGGGCGGCGTCCGTGTCGCCGAGACGGTGCACCGCCTCACCGAGGCCGGGATTCCCGTGATGGGCCACATCGGCCTCACCCCGCAGTCCGTCAACCAGTTCGGCGGGTTCAAGCTCCAGGGCAAGACCCCGCGCGAGGCGGTGGCGGTGCTGGCCGACGCGCGCGCCCTCGAGGAGGCCGGCGCCTACGCCATCGTCCTCGAGACCGTGCCGACCGCGCTTGCGCACATGATCACCCAGCGCGTGAAGGTCCCCACGATCGGCATCGGCGCCGGGCCGTTCTGCAGCGGCCAGGTCCAGGTGTTCCACGACATGCTCGGCCTCTACGAGGACTTCAAGCCGAAGCACGCCCGACGCTTCGTCATGGGGGCCCAGGTGCTGCGCGACGGACTCGTCGCCTACCGTGAGGCCGTCGAGGCCCGCGAATTCCCGTCCGCCGCCGAGTCGTTCTACATGGACGAGCGGGCGCTCGCGCTCATCGAGCGCATGGCGCCGCCGCCCGAGGCCACCATGGAGGACCTGGCGGAGGCCGCCGAGGTACTGGAAGACGCCCTCGAGTCGCTGCGCAGCGCCTCGCGGGAAACCGCTGGCGACAGCGCCGGCGCGTAACGCGATTCAACCGGCGACCGGCAGTACTCGTGGACGTCGCGCGGACCGTTGAGGAGCTGGGCGACGCCCGTCGAGTGCTGCCGGGCCCGGTTGGCTTCGTGCCCACGATGGGCGCCCTCCACCGCGGCCATGTGTCCCTCGTGGAGGCCGCGCGCGCCGACTGCGCGTCCGTGATTGCCTCGATCTTCGTGAACCCGACCCAGTTCGGCCCCACCGAGGACCTCGCCCGCTACCCGCGCCCCGAGCTGCAGGACCTCGCGATGCTCGAGGCCGCCGGCGTCTCGCTCGCGTTCCTGCCTGCCGTCGATGTCATGTATCCCGAGGGAAACGCCACCCGCGTGCGCGTCGGCGGCATCGCCGAGCGCCTGGAGGGCGCCTCGCGGCCGGGCCACTTCGACGGCGTCGCCACCATCGTCACCAAGCTCTTCAACCTGGTGCAGCCCGACCGCGCCTACTTTGGCCGTAAGGACGCGCAGCAACTCGCCGTGATCCGCCAGATGGTCCGCGACCTCGACCAGCCGGTCGACATCGTTGGCTGCCCCACCGTCCGCGATGAGGACGGACTCGCGCTGTCATCGCGCAACGTCTACCTCTCGGCCGCCGAGCGCGCGCAGGCCCTCAGCCTGTCGCGCGGCCTCCGGAGGGCGGCAGCGGTGTACGCTGACGGCGTCCGCGACGCCACCTCGCTGCGCCAGTTCGTGGAGGACGAGGTCCGCGCGCAGCCGTTGGCCAACATCGACTACGTCTCGATCGCCGACGCCACCACACTCGAGGAGCTGGCGGGCCCCATCACCGGCCCCGCGCTGCTCTCGCTCGCGGTCCGCTTCGGCACGACACGCCTCATTGATAACGTCACCCTCGGCGAGTGAGGGCGCCGAGGCCACGACTAGGAAGGTGCGTCGCCTCGAGGCGGGCCCGCACCCTCGACAGGTCGCGGATCGGTAGACTTGAGTGATGATCACCGAGATCGAGGACTACTTCTCCAAGGGCTGCGGACGCTGCGAGCGCTTCGCGACACCCGACTGCTCGACGCGACGCTGGATCGCCGGCCTCGACGATCTCCGCCAGATCTGCCTCGAAGCCGGACTGGTCGAACAGGTGAAGTGGGCGCACCCCTGCTACGAGCACGCCGGCCGCAACATCGCCATCATCGGCGCGCTGCGCGGCGACTTCCGCCTGAGCTTCTTCAACGCCGCACTGATGACCGACCCCGAGCGGGTGCTGGAGAAGCAGGGGCCCAACACCCAGCACGCCGACATGATCCGCTTCGTCGATACCGCGGACGTGTTGAAGATGAAGCCGATCATCCTCGCGTACCTGGAGGAGGCGAAGGGCTACGCCGAGGCCGGGATCCGACCGCCAAAGGAGGAGGGCGACCTCGAACTCCCCGACGAGCTGGTGGAGGCCATGGACGCCGACCCCGAGCTCGCCGAGGCGTTTCACAGGCTGACCCCCGGGCGCCAGAGGAGCTACGTGATCAACCTCAACTCCGCGAAGGCCTCCGCGACGCGCGCGACACGCATCGTCAAGTTCCGCGACCGGATCCTCGCGGGCCGGGGCGCGAACGAGCTGTAGGTACCCTGTGGCGGCCCCGCCTCCCGAGGACGTGACCTGGGTTCGCGTGGACGCCACGCGGGCCCTCGCGGTCCCTCGCGCGCTCCCCCTCGAGGCGCAGGCGCGCCTCATCGAGCGCGTAACGCACGCCCTCGAGGCACTGGCTCAGCACGGGTCCACCAGCGCCGAGGAGTCCCTCGCCGGGTTCCCCCTGCGCCTCCTCGAGGACCTCCGCGCGGCCGGGGTACCCGTGGTCAGCTCGGAGGCGCTTGGGGCTCGGCTCGCTCCACCCGACGCGTGACGTCGGATTGCACCAACACGGCTCGGTTACTCGCGGTTCGTGCCTGCGTTTAGCCGACGCTCATGCGAGGCGTGAGGTCGCGTCGACTGCACGCTGCAGGAGTCGCTCAAACGTGGCAGCGACCGCGGCAATGACGAGGGAGAGGAGCGCGGTCGCGATGCCGAGGGCGACCGGGCCGGCGAAGTCGTCGCCCTGGGCGTTGAGCACGATGAACGCTCCGCCGCCAGCGATCAGGACGGGCATGGCGAACGCGCAGTACTTGATGTTCCGCACGGCGTGCACTGCGCGCGACGAGAGCGCATCGGAACTGTCGAGATACCCCAGCAGCTGGAACGCCTGGTAGAGGGCAACAAAGAACGGGATCGAGGCCAGGTACCCGTAGATGATGAGTGGATCGGTGTAGATGCTGACGAGGTCGAGGTTGGCGGCTCGGCCCTCCGTCTGAGGGAAGCGGACCATGGCCGCGAGCGCCCCCGCGCCGATGAGGACAATCACCAGGCGGAGGAACACCGTGGGGCTCCGCTGCATCATCGGGACCTCCGAACACGCGCGCTGCATCCAGGGATTGGATCTGATGCGCGAGCATCGATAACGGCGCAACTATGATCGCACGCTGGTTGGCCGATTGCACTGTGGATCGCTGGATCGCGTCGATCGAGGCCCGTCCGCTCGCGAGCGCGCGGGCCGGCTGTCGCGGCTGAGGCGGCGCCCGGCTACCGTCGCCCCTCGGCCGCTGTTACCATCCGAGACTGGCTGCTGATACCGGGTGGTGGCCCTCGAGGGCGCCCCGGCTAGTCCCCGCGGAGGCGACGGCGTGTCCGGTCACTCGAAATGGTCCTCGATCAAGCACAAGAAGGGCGCGCTCGACGCCAAGCGCGGCCAGCTCTTCACGAAGCTCGCGCGCGAGGTCACGATGGCCGCGCGCCAGGGTGGGGGCGACCCCGCGATGAACGCGCGCCTGCGCCTCGCCGTCCTCAAGGCCCGGGAAGCGAACATGCCCGGGGACAACATCGAGCGCGCCATCAAGCGCGGCGCCGGCACCGACGAAGCGTTCAACCTCGAAGAGATCACGTACGAGGGCTACGGTCCCGGCGGCACCGCCGTCATCGTGGAGGCCGTCACGGACAACCGGAACCGCACCGTCGCCGAGATCCGCAACGCCTTCTCGAGGGGTGGCGGTAACCTCGCTGAGAGCGGTGCCGTCGCCTGGCAGTTCGAGCAGCGTGGCGTCCTCACCGTTCCCGCGAGCGGCCACGACATCGACGAGATCCAGCTCGCCGCGATCGACGCCGGCGCGGAGGACACCTCGGCCGACGACGACTCCGTGGAGGTGTACACCCAGCCCACCGAGCTCACCGAGGTGCGCACCGCCCTCGAGGCGGCCGGTTTCGCCATCGAGAGCGCCGAGATTTCCCCGCAGCCGAAGACCCTCATCGATCTCGATGAGAAGGCGGCGCTCGCAGCGCTCAAGCTGCTGGAGCGCCTCGACGACCTGGATGACGTCCAGCGGGTGTTCTCGAACGCAAACTTCCCCGCCGACCTCGTGGAGGCGGCATCGGCATGACCGTCGCCACCCCGCGTCCGAGATGGTCGTGACCCTGCCCACGGGCTGGTCACGCGTCCTCGGGGTCGACCCCGGGCTGGCGGTCACCGGCTACGGCATCGTCGAGGGCGACGGCACCAGCGCACGCATCGTGACCACCGGCGTGATCCGCACGCGACCCCGCGCCACGAAAGCCGAGCGCCTGCACCGCATCTTCGAGGGACTCGGCGCACTCATCGAGGAGCACTCGCCGGAGACCCTCGCCGTCGAGCTGCAGTTCGTGGCCGAGAACGTCCGCAGTGCCATGGTCATCGGCGAGGCGCGCGCCG
>CADEHD010000150.1 GCA_902827055.1 uncultured Chloroflexota bacterium
ACTGATGCCCGTTCTCGATGTCCTTCCACTCCCCCGCCAGCGCCAGGGAGTCGAATAGTCCCTTGAGGTCGGCGAGTGATCCGTGGAAAGGCGACACTCGGGGTGCTCCTCAGCTCCCGTGGCAGCGCTTGTACTTCTTGCCGCTCCCACACGGGCACAGCTCGTTGCGGCCCACCTTCTTCACCGCGGTCGCCACGCTCGAGGCGCGCGACACGGGCTCCGCGGCAGCATCGAGGGACGGGCCAGACTCGCGGGCGTTGCGAGGCAGAGCCGCCTCGGGGGTGGCCGGCGGCGTCGGCGCGGGCGTCCCGCTCGCGATGCGCGCGTGGAAGATCTGGCGTGCCACCGCGGAACGCAGGTTCTCGAGGAACTGGTCCCACATGTCGTGGGCCTCGCGCTTGTACGCCACCAGAGGGTCCGCCTGGCCGTAGGCGCGCAGCCCGATGCCCTGCCGCATCTCGTCCATCGCGGTCAGGTGCTGCACCCAGAGCTGGTCGATGGTCTGGAGCACGACCATCCGCTCGAGGAGGCGCTGGATCGGCTCGCCCGCCTCGTCCTCCAGCGCGTCGTAGCGGTCCTCCGCGAGGTCGACGGCCGCGTCCACCACCTCGTCGGCGGTCATCGACTCCACCCGCGCGACGTCGAGGTCTTCCTCGAGCGGCACGATGGCATCGAGGGCGGCCACGAACGACTGCGGGTCGTACGACTCGCGGTCGAGGAAGGTGCTCGCGGTGACCTCGATCTCCTCCTGCACCATCCGCATGATCGTGTCGCGCATCGACTCATTGGCCAGCACGCGGTCGCGCTCACCGTAGATCATGTCGCGCTGGTTGTTCATCACGTCGTCGTACTCGACGACGTTCTTGCGGATGTCGAAGTTGTACGACTCGACCTTGGTCTGCGCGGTGGCGATGGCGCGCGTCACCATGCTCGACTCGAGCGGGTAATCGTCCTCGAGCCCGAGCTTCGACATCATCCCCGGCAGCCAGTCCGGCGCGAAGCGCTTCATGATGTCGTCATCGAACGAGACGAAGAACCGCGACGACCCGGGATCCCCCTGGCGCCCGGTGCGGCCGCGCAACTGGTTGTCGATGCGGCGCGACTCGTGGCGCTCGGTGCCGATGACGTGCAGCCCACCGAGGCCCGCCACGCCCTCGCCCAGCTTGATGTCGGTACCGCGGCCCGCCATGTTCGTCGCGATGGTGACCGCGCCGCGCTGACCCGCCCGCGCGACGATCTGCGCCTCGCGCGCGTGCTGCTTGGCGTTCAGCACCTCGTGCGGGATGCCCCGACGATGCAGCAGCTCCGAGAGGAACTCGGACGTCTCGATCGCCACTGTGCCCACCAGCACCGGGCGCCCGGCCGCGTGCTTGTCGGCGATGTCCTCGATGACCGCGCGCCACTTGGCGTCCGCCGTGCGATACACGAAGTCCGGGAAGTCCTCGCGCGCGATCGGGCGATGGGTCGGGATGACCAGCACCTCGAGCTTGTAGATCTCGAAGAGCTCCTCGGCCTCGGTCGCCGCGGTACCCGTCATGCCCGCGAGCTTGTCGTACATGCGGAAGTAGTTCTGCAGGGTGATCGTGGCGTAGGTGATCGACTCCTGCTGGACCTTCACGCCCTCCTTGGCCTCGACCGCCTGGTGCAGGCCGTCGGACCAGCGGCGCCCCTCCATGAGGCGGCCCGTGAAGTCATCTACGATGATGACCTCGCCGTCGCGCACGACGTAATCGCGGTCGCGCTGGTAGATGGCGTGCGCCTTGAGCGCCGCCTCCATGTAGCGCGTAAGCCGGAAGTTCTCCGGTGCGTAGATGTTGGCGACGCCAAGCCCGCGCTCCAGCGCCTCGATGCCGGCCTCCGTGAGGTGCACGGACCGCGTCTTGAGGTCGAGCGTGTAGTCCCGGTCCTGCGTCAGCGACGGCACCAGCCGCGAGAAGCGCTGGTAGATCGACGTGTCCTGCTCGTCCGGGCCCGAGATGATCAGCGGCGTCCTGGCCTCGTCGATGAGCACCGAGTCGGCCTCGTCGACGATGGCGTAGTGCCGCCCGCGCTGCACGCGCGCCTCGGCGAACTGCACCATGTTGTCGCGCAGGTAGTCGAAGCCGAACTCGTTGTTCGTGCCGTACGTCACGTCGGCGGCGTACGCCGTGCGTCGGTCGACCATCCGCAGGTGCTCGAAACTCGGCACCTCGGAGGCATCGCGCTCGTAGAGATAGCCCTGGTCGTGCTGCAGCACACCGACCACCAGCCCGAGCTTGTGGAGCGCGGGGCCGTACCACTGCGCGTCGCGCCGGGCCAGGTAGTCGTTCACGGTGACGATGTGCACGCCCTGCCCCTCGAGGGCGTTGAGGTACACGGCCAGCGTCGCGACAAGGGTCTTGCCCTCGCCGGTCGCCATCTGCGCGATCATCCCGCGATGGAGTGCGATGGCGCCCAGCACCTGCTCGTCGAAGGCGCGCTCGCCGGTCTGACGGGCGATCGCCTCGCGCGCTACCGCCATCGCCTCGGGCAGGAGGTCGTCCAGGCTCGCGCCTCCATCGAGGCGCGCCCGGAACGCCTCGGTGCGCGCGCGCAGCTCGTCGTCATCGACGGTGCGCAGCCCCGCATCGAATGCATTGACCTCGGCGACCAGCGGACGAATCCGCTTCAGCGCCTTCTCGTTCGCGTCACCGAATACTTTGCGCAGCAGTCCAACCATGATGCGGATCGTACTCCCGACCGCGCCCGAGCGGTGTTAGAGGAGTATGGCGCCGACGCTGCAGATCGCATCTCGATCTGCTCCCGCCGCGCACGCCACGCCTACCCCCGAGGCAGCCCCAGCCCGCGCTGGGCGATCACGTTGCGCTGGATCTCGGAGGTCCCCGACGCGATCGTCGACGAGACGGCGTTGAGGTAGGCGCGCACGAGCGCGCCTCGGAGCGGCGCGCCCGGCGAGCCCGGCGCGAGCTGGCCGGTCAGGCCCAGCAACTCGATGCCGGTGTTCGCGATGCGCTGCGAGAGCTCTGAGCCGTACAGCTTCGAGACCGACGCCTCGTGATTCGGGGCGACACCCTGCGACTGCAGCCACGGGATGCGGTAGGCGATGTTGAACCCGACATCGAGCTCGAGCCAGCGGTCGGCGAGCTCGTAGCGGACCCGCGGGTTTCGCTGGATCGACTCGCGCTCCTCCTTGGCGATCTCGACCAGCTTCTCGACGTTGCGCTTGCCGTTGGCATACGCGCCGACGCCCGAGCGCTCGAAGTCGAGCGACGCCGCGACCTGGTACCAGCCGCGGTTCTCCTGCCCCACCAGGTTCTCCACGGACACCCGGACGTTGTCGAGGTAGACCTCGGAGAGGGTGCGCTCGCCAGCCATCGTCGTCACCGGCTTCACGGTGACGCCCGGTGCGTCCATCGGCACCATGATCGTGGACAGCCCCTTGTGCTTCGGACCGTTGGGGTCCGTCCGCGCCGCCACCCAGCCCATGTTCGCGTCCTGCGCGCCGGCAATCCAGATCTTCTGCCCGTTGATCACGTACTCGTCACCGTCGCGCACGGCGCGCGTCTGGGTCGACGCAAGGTCGGAACCCGACCCCGGCTCGGTGTAGAGGAGGCTCCACGTGTCGGTGCCACCTGCAATCCGAGGCAGGTACGTGTCCTTCTGCTCCTGGCTGCCGAACAGCATGAGCGCCGGGCCCACCGAGGTGACGCCGGCGCCGCCGCCCCCGGGCATCGCGCGGTACGCGGTCTCCTCGTTGAAGATGAGCTGCATCAGGTGGCCGGCGTCGAGGCCGCCGTACTGCTTCGGCCACGCGAGGGCAAGCCAGTCCTTCTGGGCCAGCAGGCGCGTCATCTCCTGAGCGAGCGCGCGACGGTCCTCGGAATCCGCGGCGTCGATGAACGAGCGGTCTGACCAGTCAGCGGGGAGATGCTGAGCGAGGAAGGCGCGCAGTTCCGACCGGAACTGCTCCTCCTCGGGGGAGAACTGGAAGTCCATCAATCACCTCTGGCCGGGCATCTCGGCGCGCGCTGCACCCGAGGCTCGAGGCGACAGCCCTCGCGCACCCCGACGTCGGCATCCGCGCGTCGCAGTCTCAAGACAAATTGTAGCGCCTCGCGACACGCCCTCGGCTTCCCCCGGCGATGTCCCGAGGTGCGCCGCGGAGGGCCGGTGGTAGCATGCGCAGGCTGGCGCTCGGCGCGCCGCTCGCGCGAGGGGGTCACGGGTGGTCTCGGAGCTCGCTGTCTTCACCGGCAACGGGAACCGCCAGTTCGCGGAGGCGGTCTGTCGCCACCTCGAAATGCCGCTGGGCGAGGCCGAGGTCTTCGAGTTCTCCAACGAGAACATCTTCGTCCGCTACCTCGATAACATGCGTGAGCGCGACGTCTTCATCGTGCAGCCCATCGTCAGCCCCGTGAACACGCGCCTGATGGAACTGCTGATCATGATCGACGCGGCCAAGCGCGCCTCGGCGGGTCGCATCACAGCCGTCATGCCGTACTTCCCGTACGGGCGGTCGGACAAGAAGGACCAGCCGCGCGTCCCGATCACCGCCCGCCTCATCGCGAACTTCCTCGAGGTCGCCGGGGCGGACCGAGTCCTGACGGTCGACCTGCACGCCGGACAGATCCAGGGCTTCTTCAATATCCCGCTCGACGAGCTCACGGCGCTCCCGATGATCGCCGAGTACTTCCGATCCCTCAATCTCGCCGATCCGGTCGTGGTCGCCACCGATGCCGGTGGCGCCAAGCGCGCGGACAAGATGTCGGAACGACTCGGGTGCGGGTTCGCGATCGTCGACAAACGCCGCTCCGGGAACGACGAGCAGGCCACCGCCTCGACGCTGATCGGCGATGTCACCAACAAGGACGCGATCATCATCGACGACGAGATCCTCACCGGTGGCACCGTCGCCGCCGCGGTCACCCTGCTCCGCGACCGCGGTGCGCGCTCGGTCTACGTGGCCTGCATCCACGCCCTGTTCACGGACCGGGCCTTCGAACTGCTCGACAGCAAAGAGACCACCGAGATCGTCTTCACGGACACGCTCCCCGTCGACCGCTCGCGATTCAAGAACGTGCCCGCGACGGTCCTGTCCCTCGCGCCGCTTCTCGGCGACGCGATCCACCGCATCCACACCGGTGGCTCGGTCGGCGCGCTGTTCCTGTAGAGGCGCGGCCCGTCAGCCCTCCCAGCGCCGCAGCACGAGCACGGCGTTCTGCCCGCCGAACCCGAACGAGTTCTTGAGCAGCGCGCGCACTTCCTGCTCGCGCGACACGTTCGGCACGTAGTCGAGGTCGCACTCGGGATCCGGATGCTCGAGGTTGATCGTGGGCGTAATGCGCCCCGTGAGCAGCGTCTGCACCGCGGCCACGGTCTCGACGCCGCCGGCACCTCCGAGCAGATGCCCGATCTGCGACTTCATCGCGGACACGGGTATCCGATAGGCGCGCTCCCCGAAGACGGACTTGATGGCCTGGGTCTCCGCGATGTCACCCACGTCCGTCGAGGTGGCGTGCGCCGAGATGTAGTCGATGGCCTCCGGCGCGAGCCCCGCGTCATCGAGGGCCGCGCGCATCGCCCGCGCCGCGCCGGCACCGCCCTCGGACGGCGCCACGAGGTAGGCGGCGTCGGCGGACACGCCGTACCCGGCG
>CADEHD010000151.1 GCA_902827055.1 uncultured Chloroflexota bacterium
CGCTCTCGCTGGAATCCCTGTTCCTCGACGAGGGCTTCGGCTCGCTGGACGCGGCGTCGCTCGACGTCGCGATCGAGGGGCTCGAACGCCTCGCGGGGGGGCGCCGGCTCATCGGCGTGATCTCGCATGTCCCCGAGATCGCCGAGCGCCTGCCCGACCGCATCGACATCGTCAAGGCTCCCGACGGCAGCTCGATCGCCGGGCACGCGGTCGCGCCCTAGGCGCGCCGTCCCCGCGCAGAGCCGGTCACGAGCTGCGCCACGAGCGAGACGGCCGAGATCACAAGGGCCCCGCCCAGCGCGGACCAGAAACTGCCGACGCGAAACGCCAGCCCGAGCTGGCCAGCGGTCCACGCCGCGGCCTCCAGCATGAGCGCGTTGACGACGATGACGAACAGCCCAAACGTGACCGCGACGAGGCAGCATGACAGGAACAACGCGATCGGCCGGAGCAGCATGTTCACGATCGCGAAGATGGCGGTGCCCGCGAGCAACGACTGCCAGTCGCCAATTTCGATGCCGGGGACGATCGCGGACGCGAGGAAGAGCCCCGCGGCGTTGATGACGAAGCGTATGGCATACCCCGCCAGGGTCGGTGGCGCGGGCTCGGGATACCGATAGACGAACACCTGGCGCATGTGCCGCCCGTCGAGTGACTGCCAGTCTCGCTACGTGGACAGAGTACGCTGACGGCGCGTGGCACGAGGAGGACCTGCGTTGACGACTTCGGACGGCAGCGAGTCACTCGTGCGGCGCGCTGTTCGAGCGGCACGACTCGACCCCACCGTGTATCGCGAGGTCGCGGTGGACCCGCGCGCCACGGCGCAGGCGTTCCTCCTCGTGATGCTCGTCGGGATCGTCGGGAGCCTGGGCGCGATCGCCCTCGGCACCGAGATCGCCATCGCCTCAGCAGTGCTCGCCCCGCTCGCATGGCTGCTGATGGCGGCGCTCGCCCAGATCGTGGTGACGCGAGTCATGGGCGCGGATCGCACCGATGCGTGGCAGCGCGCCGCACGCGCACTGGGGTTCGCGCACGCGCCCGCGCTCCTCGGTGTCGTCGTCCTGGTCCCGTTCGTGGGACCGCTGTTGCTCCTCGCGATCGCGGTGTGGCGCCTTGCCGCGATGCTGGTGGCGCTCCGTGCCGCGTTCGACCTGTCGGCGGGGCAGGCCGTGATGACGCTCCTGCTCACCTTCGTGACCCTGGGGGCCGCCACGTTCGCGCTCACGGCGATCGTGACCCCCGAGGCCGGCAGTTAGCTAGACGTCGGCGAGCGCCACCCGCGCCCCGCTGTGCCACGAGCGCCACACGGCGTCCGTGAACTGCATGTATGCGAGCCCATCCTCGAAGTTGGTCAGCTCCACGGGCTTGCCTTCGCGAATCGACGCCACGAAGTCGGCCTCCACCGTCCACTCGCCAGCGGTCCCGGCGTCCGGCTCAAGCGGTGTCGCGGTGCCGCCCAGCGGCGCGAGGCTCATCGTGTCCCCCTGCCGCCAGTGCAGCGACCCGCGCGTGCCGTAGATGGCGACGCCACTCGCGTCCATGGGGTTCGGCAGGACGGTACTGAGGCGATAGATCGCGCGCGCACCGTTCGTCATCCGCGCCAGCACGCCGAGGCTGTCCGGGATGTCGAGGGCGACGCTCTGCCCGGTCTCGCCATCGACGCGCGCCGTGACGTACGTCGCGGCGTCGGCGAGCACGTACTCGGTCGTGCCCAGCCAGCGATGCACCATCTCGGCGAGGATCCCGAGGAACATCGTGTTGGTGCCGGAGTAGCGATGCTGCTCGCGCCAGTGGAGCGGCGCCGCGTTGAGGCTGTTGCCGTTCAGTAGCGCGGCGTGCACTTCGCGAATCTCGCCCAGCGCCCCCTCCTGGACGAGGCGCCGAATGGTGCGCCAGCTCTTGAAGTCGAACGGTGCCGGCACGAGCTGGGCCACGAGGTCCGGGTGAGCCTTCGCGGCCTCGAGCATCGCGCGCGCCTCGGCGGCGTCCATCGCCATTCGCGCCTCGCACAGCACGTGCTTCCCGGACTCGAGCGCGCGCACGACGAACTCGCGATGCCGATACGGCCACGTGCCGATGCACACGGCGTCGATGTCGTCGGCCTCGAAGATCGCCGCGGGGTCGTCTGTCACGCGATCGATGCCGAGCTGGTCAGCGACGCGGTGGCCGCTCTCCAGCGACCGATTACACACGGCCGCCAGGTGCACGCCCTCGACGGCGGCCAGCCCCGGAATGTGCCGCAGCCGCGTGTTCGCCCCTGCACCGATGAAGCCCACCCGCAGCGGCTGTGCCATGCGTCCCCCAATCGTCCGCTTCAGAGGGCGCATCATCCGGCTTTGCGGTTATGCCCACAACTCGCGCTCGATGCCCGCTTGCTCGTCGAGGCGGGGACCAGGGGCGGTGGACGGCGGGCGTACACTGGCCAGGTGAGAGCACTCCTTGTCGCCCTCGACCTCCCGACCGCCAGCGACATCGGCGCTGCACTTGAGCAGGCGTGGCCGGGCTCAGTTGTCTCACTCGCCGCCACCATCGACGACGCTCGGGCGTTCCTTGAGCGCGAGCACGTGGACGTGGTCCTGCTGGGCGGTTCGGCCGCCGACGGCGGGCTGCAACTGTGCGCGGATGTCTGCGACTCGGCACCCGTCCCGGTGTTGCTCGTCATGGAACGGCGCGGGCTCGTCGACCGCGTGCGCGCCGCGCAGCTGGGCATCCAGGGCGTGCTCTGGCGCCCGCTGACGCCTCGGGCGGTGGCCGCCGGTGTTCGCGCGGTCCTCAGCGCCCCGGCAACCCCGAGTGACCCGGCCGGAACGTTTGCCGCAGGGCCGCTGCATGTCGACTACGAGTCGCGCGCGGTGACGGTCGATGGTCGTGTGATAGATCTGACGGCGACTGAGTACCGACTGCTATATCACCTCACACGCAACGCCAACTCGGTGCTAGCCTACGAGACCCTGCTCGCCAAGGTCTGGGGGCGGCGACATGTCGCGGATCGCGAGATGCTGAAGGTCCACATCGACCGTCTCACTCTCAAGATTCCCGGGGGCGGGCAAGGCCAACACGCCATCGTGAAGCACGCTGGGCTCGGGGTCGTACTTCGCGTGTCCATCAGCCGAGTCGGGGGCTAATCGCCGAACGGGGGTTACACACGTGACATCGCGCCCGCAGGGGGGGCAGGACCCCGTTGAGATGGTCTCGAGATGGATCGAGGGAGACCGAGCGCCATCTCAGACTGTGCTTCGTGCACTTGGCTCAGTTCTCATCGCGGTCGCCGACGAAGGTGCAGCCGACGACCGTCAATTGCGAGGCGACGAGCATCACCCCCGCGCTCGAGCCACCGGGCTTGCCCCCGGTGCTGCCGAGGCCCGCGCGCCCGCCGCTGGACGCTGGACGCGCTCGAGGATGCGCTCGCTCGCGTCGACGAGGACGGGGCCGACCCCGTGCCACTCGCCGCGCGCGCCGCAACTCGGCTGCGCGAGCTGGGGCACGCCAACGAAGCCGACGATCTCGTCGAGCGCTCGGCGCGGTGACCTGCGGGATCGTCGCGACCCGCAGGTTCCCATGCTCAGATCCTTGGCTCGGTCGTCGGGTGGACCGCCGGGGCGCCTCCACCGACCCTGGTCTCGATCCGCGGGTGAGCTCGCTGGGTGGCTTGGCTCACGCCGCGTTCGGTTCGTTACGGAGCAACCAGGAACTCGTGCGCGTCGGAAAGGCTGGTGGTTTGGTTCGACGTGCTCAGGGGGTCGCGATACCAGAACTGCGACTGCACCAGGGCGCCGGCGCCCGGGTTCTTCAACGGCTTCGGACACGTCGCGCACCAGAGTGCGTTCAGGTCCTGGGTGATCGAGCCGTCGCAGAGGCCAGCGGTCCCCGAGCCCAGGAGTAGACCACCGCGGAAGACGGGCGGAACGACGCACTGGAAGCTCGTGCCGTTGCCCCACCGGTTGGCCTGGCGTCCGTTGGTGCTGAAGAAGAAGAGGCCGTCCTTCTGGCCTTCGACACCGGCGGCGATCAGGTCGAAGCCCGAGCTTGCCGTGGCGCTGGCGGTTCCGCTGGAGCTCAGGATCGCCTGGCAGCCGCCAGCCGACGTGCCAGCAGTGCAGTAGTTCACCGCGCAGAGCGCCGTGCCGGGCCCGCTGGTCCGGGTCCGGAAGATCGCCACCGGGATGGAGATGGCGTCTCCGCTCTCGGCGATCTCGAGGGTCGCGGCGGTCTCCCCACCGCTGAAGGAGCTCGAGACGTCGTAGTCTTCGAACTCGAATGGCGTGCTGGCGGGGTCACAGCAGTCGAGGCTGGCCCCTTCGAAGAAGTACTGTTCGTTCTGGCCCAGGCTGCCGCCCATGACGAGGAAACTCAGCCTGGCTTCCGGCGCAGCGGTACCGTCGACTGTGAAGCCGCCGAACTGGGCGGGGGGACAGGTGCAGATGCTGTTGGCGGTCCAGTTGCCGTCGCTGAGGTCGACGCGCAGGCCCGGGTTGTAGCCCTCGTGCAGCTCGATCTGGTAGGTGCTGTCGAGGTTGCAGTCTCGGTAGATGACCACCAGCCCCGCGCCGGTGTTGATGCCTCCGCTGACGGTGTACGCGTACGTTCCGTTCCCGGGGACGGTCACGTTCGTGGCATAGGATCGACCATGCGCACTAGCAGTGGTCCCGGTTCCGAAACCGATCAGAACGGGGTTGATGGAGGTGCCATTGAACGTCGCGGAGGTCACGGTGCTTCCAACGCTGGCCTCGCAGAAGAAGCGGGCATTCAACACCGTGGCCCCGGCGGGAATGCCGGACACGACCAAGACCCCCCCTGCCGCCGGACCGTCGAAGCTCGCGGCGACGACGTAGTCGAGCTGTCCCGAAACCGAAGCCGAGGGACAGAGCTGGTTGAAGCTGCACTGTGCAGCGAGAGGGGGTCCCGGCGTGAGGATGCCGAGGGCGACGAAGAGGACCCGGATGCGCGTCAGCATGGTGCAGTTCCTGACCGGTGGAAGGACGATCTGAAGGACGCCCGGTTGCAGGCTGCAGGCCGGGGACCCCCAGCATCTTCGAGGAGCGATTGGAGTCCGAGTCTAGCCCGCAGTGAGAAGCTCGTGTGGAGCTGCTCTGGGTCTGTCCCGAGGCTTCCTTCCGCCATCAGAGACCGTTCAGGGGGGAATCCCCCATGGGACAGGCACCACACAGCCGATCGAGCCCGAAGGGCTTTCGGATGCGCGTGGTCGGTCCGTCGCCGGACGACCGGGACGGCTTCAACCGAATGGTCGAGCGGACACTCGTGCGCTCACCGGCTACGGCGAGCTACGGCGGCACGCCCGCGTAACGACGGCTCCCGAGCTTCTTCGTCGAGGCCGACCAGGGCCGGATGAAGAGCTCGCTCTCGAGGGCCAGCGACCGAAGTCGAAGAACCGGGCCTGACGCGATTCTTCGACTTCGCCGGCGGCTCGGGTCAGGGGCAGACCTGGAACGAGAGGCCGTCGCTGAGCGACGTGGTCTGGTTCGAGGTGTTGAGCGGGTCGCGGTACCAGAGCTGGAGCGAGACGCCTTGGCCGGCGGAGGGGACCTTGGCCGGGTTGGCGGTCGACCAGTACGCGTTGAGGTCGGCCGAGAAGCTGCCGTCGCACACGCCGACGGTGCCGCTG
>CADEHD010000152.1 GCA_902827055.1 uncultured Chloroflexota bacterium
CGAGCGGAAGTCCGTGGTGTAGCGCAGGTCGCCCTGCTCATCGAGCGCACTGAGGGATGGCGGGTCGCCGTACAGGCCGGGTCGCACGCCGCCTCCGAACACGAACACGGGCGTCGCCGTGCCGTGGTCGGTGCCGCCCGAGGCGTTCTCGCGGACGCGCCGGCCGAACTCGGTCCACATGACGGTCATGACGTCCTGGTCCATGCCGCGCGCGGCGAGGTCGGCGTAGAACGCGCTCACGGAGTCGGACACCGCCGGGAGGAGCTGCGGCTGCGAGCCGTTCTGGTTCGCGTGCGAGTCGAAGCCGCCCGTCGTCACGTACCCGATGGTCGTGCCGAGGTTCGAGGTGGCGACCTGGGCCATGGTCTTCAGGGCTGTGCCCAGTGCGTTGGTGGGGTAGGTCGCCAGCGGCTGGTAGCCCGCGGTCTCCGCCTTCAGGCTGACCGTCGACTCGTACGCGGCGATCCCGGTCTTCGAGACCATCGCGAGGGCACCACCGAGCGCGCCCTGCTCCGCATAGAGGCGCACCCAGTCCTGCGTGCGCCGCGTCGACTGGCCGCGTGCCGTCCCGTCCATCGCGAGCGTGTACGTCGGAATCGTGTTCACCGATGGCGCGAAGCTGCGCTGGGAGACGAGGGAGATCGGCAGCGACGAGCCCATGTTCGCGGCGTGCCACATCGAGCGCTGCTCATGGTGCGTGGCGTCCATCAGGCGCCCGAGCCAGCCGGTGCGCTCCCGTTCGTCGGTGGTCCCGGCGTGCCAGATCTCCATGGAGCGGAAGTGGGAGCGATTCGGCTGGGGGTATCCGACGCCTCGCACGATCGCGACCTGGCCTCGGTCCCACAGCGCCTTGACGCCGCCCATGCTCGGGTGGAGCGCGAAGCCCTCGCCGAGCGGGAGCGCTGCCTCGGGGTTTACGCCGATCCGCGGCCTTGCATCGAAGTAGGCGCCGTCCGCCACGGGGATCACGGTGTTGAGGCCGTCGTTCCCGCCGCCGAGCTGGAGGATCACGAGGACGCGCCTCCTGGTCGCCGGCCCCACCCCCGTACCCTCCGCGAAGACGGCGCGCACGAACGCCGACGGGATCACGGTGCCAATGCCGACGACGGCGAGTCCCTTCGTCAGGAAGCTCCGCCGGGACAGCGGCGACGACAGCCTGGAGGCGTTCTCCGCCTCGATCATGCCCGGGTTGACCCGCTCGAATCGTGGCATGACCGCCTCCTACGCGACGTGGTACAGCGGCATGATGAGCGCGAGGTAGACCATCCCGTGGAGGGTCCCCTCGCGAGCGGCGCGTTCGAAGTCGAAGTGCGCGCGGCCGCCGACGTGGGCGATCAGTATGTCGCGCGTCGAGTCCGGCGCGTCGCCTCCCACCAGGAGGTCCAGCACCCAGTCGGCCACGGACTCCGCCGAGGAGGTGACGCCGTGCCTCCGGAGCAGGCCCGGGATGTCGCCCGTGTGCTTCGCCTTCAGCTTCGTGAGGTCAGACGCATAGTTGGATCGCGCCAGCACGGTGGTCGCGTTGATCCAGGCCGGACCACCGGGCCAGCCCGCGGGGTTGGGCGGGTCGTAGAGGGCCTGCCCCATGCGTCGAGCGGCGTCGTGCTCGGGCACCCCGTCCGTGGGGATCTCGAGGGCACGCGTGGCCCCCACCACAAGGTCGACCGGCGCCTTGATGATCACGCGGTACGAGGCCTCCTCGAACATCTCCGGGGCGAGGAGGATGACACGCATCACCTCGCGGATGTTCCCGCCCGTGCTCATGAACGTCTCAGCCGCGCGACGCGTGAGCGCCTCGCTGCCGGATGGGCGCACGAAGAAGCGCACCAGCTTGTCGGCGATGTGCGCGGCGGTCCTCGGGTGGCGCGCGAGGAGGGCGATCAACGCCTCGTCGTTGAAGTTCCCGGTCTGGCCCAGGATCGTCTTCACGCCCGGGTCGTGCTGGCGCACCTGGAATGTGGGGACGCCGTCCTGGAGGCGCCACCCGGTAAGGGCCCGCGCCGCCTCCTTGATGTCGCGCTCGGTGTAGCCGCCGGCCTCGCCGAGGGTGTGCAGCTCCATCAGCTCGCGCGCGTAGTTCTCGTTGGGCGCCGTGCGCGCGTTCGAGCGGTTGTCGAGGTAGGCCATCATCGCGGGGTCGCGCGTGATCGCGAGCAGGAGCGGCTCGAAGCTGCCCAGGGCGTGCGCGCGCAGCGTCTCGTTCTGGCGGTGCATCGGCAGCGGGTTTCCCACTTTGCCGATGGCCGTCGCGAAGTGGTCGTGCCAGAAGTACGTCATCCGCTCGAGGAGCGGCCGGCGCGTCCAGAGCAATCGCGTGTACCAGGTCTTGGCCAACGCCTGCCGCTGCTGGGCCTTGACCTCGTCGGTGTCCGGCGCGAGGTTGAACGGCGCGTCCACCACGGCCACGGCTGCCTGCGCGGCCCCGTCGTCGACGGATTCCGGGGCGAGGAGGCGCTCGACGCTGCCCTCGACGCCGAGCGCGACGTACTCCTCGAGTTCCGCGCGCAACACGCCGAACGTCGTACGGCGCAGGAGGTGCTGCACCTTGCTGCGGGTGGTGGTCAGGGCCATTGCACGTCCATTGTCGCGTCCTTCAGCCCCACCATCGGGTCGCGGGCTGCCGAGATGAAGGCGCGGACGCCGTTGCCCCGCGGCTGCGATGAGACTTCAACGGGGCTCTTACGAGTTCGGTGAGTACGTCGTCAAGGAAGGCGCGCATGTACGCCCCCCGTGACGCGCGACCGCGTTGCGATCGCGCATCGTGAGGTCGGCGGAGTTGCCCACGAGGGGGCCTGCTAGCGGGTCGCCATCCCCGAGGTCCGCGCCTCGATGGGGTGCGCGCGGCGTCCCCAGGCGATGAAGCCGTTGACCGCGAGCCAGACGAGGTTGGACGCGAGCTGCTGGTACTCGCCGCGCCCGACGTGGAAGACGATGGCCCCGAGCATGATCAGGACCAGTCCGAGGGCGGCCAGCGGCACGAGCTGCGGCATGATCCGCGTAACTGCGGGCAGGATGAGCCCCAGGCCACCGAGGATCTCCGCGGTCGCAGAGACGAGGTGCAGGGTCGGGCTCAGCTCGTACATCCACTCCATCGCGGGCGGGAGCCCCTCGGGCAGTACGAAGTGCAGCGCGCCGATCACGATGAAGAACACGCCCGATACGAGCTGCGCGACCCACAGTGCGATGTTCATGGGAACCTCCGTACGATCGCCCGGTAGCCGCATTCTACGCGCCATGGCGCGGGGTAGTACATCAGTAATCAGTCGCTTGCCTGCAGCGCCCGGTGGTGCGATCACATCGAAAGCTGGCTTTGTTGCCCAGTTTGGTCGTGTATTGGTAGCCTGTCCGCACTCATCACTCGAGAGCGACCTGACCGGGAGACAATGCATGTCCGACCTGTTCCTCGTTGAGGTTCCCGTGGAGAAGGGGGCGGCGAACGAGGCCGTCCAGCCGCTGTTCGATTCCCTCGCCGAGGTGGCGAAGCAGGCGAACGGCGAGCTCATCGAGGTGCAGCACGGGCGCGACCTCGGCATGGTCTACGCCATCTTCGAGCACCGCATGGCCGAGGTCCTCGAGGGCCTGCTGCGCGCACGGAACATCGAGTTCAACGAGGTGGTGCCGGTCCAGCTCGTGGGTCCCACCCTCGACGAGGTGAAGGCGCGCCGTGGTGCCGCCAACTACCTGGTCGAGTGGGACATCCCGGAGGAGATCGGCCTCGACCAGTACCTTGCCGCCAAGAAGGCGAAGGCGCCGTTGTACGCCCAGGTCCCCGAGACCACCTTCATGCGCACCTACGTGCGGCAGGACGCCATCAAGTGCCTCTGCCTGTACGACGCGCCGGACGAGGACGCCGTGCGCCGGGCTCGGGCGGCGGTGAACACGCCGATCGATCGCCTGACCCGCATCGGGGAGTAGGGACGTGCCCGCGCCCGCTCTGCTCGCGGAGGAGTCGCTGCGCGACCGCATTCGCGCCTTCGCGGAGCCGCGCGCTCGTGACATCGATGAGTGCCGCGCCTCGGTGCGCGATGGCTTTCGCCTGGTGAGCGAGCTCGCGCTCGCGGACTGCGGCGTGTACGGGTGCGACGCGGGCGAACTCGAGCGGATGTCCGAGGTCGTCGCGACGTTCGCGCAGTACGACATGAGCCAGGCGTTCGCGCTCTGGTGCCACCGGATGTGCGTCGAGTACCTGCACCAGTCTGCGCCGGACTCGCCACTGCGCGAAACGGTGCTGCCTCGATTGCTGCGCGGCGAGATCGCCGGTTCGACGGCGTTCGCGGCCGCGATGGCGCACTACCTCGGTGGGGCGCCGTTGCCGTTGACCTTCACGCGCGAGGCGGATGGCACCCTGGTCGTCGATGGCCGCATCGCATGGGCGTCGAACATCGCGGCGCCGTTCGTCTCGGTGACGGCGGCGGCCAACGCGGCGGATCCAACTGAGCGGATCGTCTTCGCCTTCACCGATGCAACACCCGGGGTGCAGCCGGGCTCCTACCCCGAGATCCTGGCGCTGCAGTCGACCTCCTCGACCTCGATCCTGATGGAGCACGCTCGGGTGGCGCCTGCGGACATCGTCACGAGCGACTTCGAGGGGTTCGCGCGGCGGGTGATCACGCCGTTCCTGGTCCTGCAAAGCGCGTTCTGCTGGGGGCACGCCTCGCGGTCCCTGGAGGAGGTGGCGGGCCAGTTGACCGGCCAGCGGGAGATCCTCGCGGGGGACTACGCGGCGCTTCGCGCGCGCTTCGCGGATGCCGAGGGGCGCCTTCGCGCTGCCGCACGCGCCGAGGACCGGGAGTCGGTGTCGATCAAGGACCTGCTCCAGCTGCGCCTCGACTGGGGCGGGCTGACAGTCGACTCCGTGCAACTGGAAGCGAAGGTCGCCGGCGGCCGTGGATACATGAGGGAGTCCGAGACCGGACGGCGCTTCCGCGAGGCAGCATTCCTGCCCGTGCAGTCGCCGACCGAGATCCAGCTGCGATGGCTACTGTCCCGCTTCGAGTAAGCAGCGCAACTCGGGCGTTTCACGGCGCCGGGGGCCACCAGCCCGCGGCGTTCCGCGACATCGACCTCGAGGTAGCGCACGGCGAGGTCGTGGCCCTGATCGGGCCGTCCGGCTGCGGGAAGAGCACGCTCCTTCGCGTGATGGCGGGCCTGGAGCCGCTCACGTCCGGCACGGTCGAGTGGGCCGCGCGCGATGGCGGGCGCCCCTCGGTGGGGATCGCCTTCCAGCAGCCGCTCCTGCTGCCCTGGCTCGACGTCCGCGAGAACATCGCGCTCGGCCTGCGGTATGCGGCGAACGCCGGTGCCCGCAGCGATGGCGCCGTCGATCGCATCATTGAGGAGTTCGGGCTCGCCGAGCTGAGTCACTACTACCCCGACGAGATCTCCGGAGGACAGGCGCAGCGCGTCGCCCTCGCGCGGACGGCGGTGGTGCGGCCGGAGGTCATCCTCCTCGACGAGCCGTTCGGGGCGCTCGACCCGGTGACGCGAGCGAGTCTCCAGCGCTGGCTGGTGGGAATCCAGCAGGCACTCGATCTCACGGTCGTGATCGTGACGCACGACCTCGACGAGGCGATCGTGCTCGGCGATCGGATCGCGCTGCT
>CADEHD010000153.1 GCA_902827055.1 uncultured Chloroflexota bacterium
GACCGCCGTGCCTCCCCCGTCCGCGTCGGAATCGCGACGCACCCGGTGCGTTGCGCCAGTTTCCCACAATCACCGACCGCGATGGGGCATCCACACGCGCGCCTGCTCACCTGACAGCGATCTGGCTGGCCCTCGGCGCGCCGAGCTCCCCGCCGTCAGACTCGGCCGGGGTCTATCGGTCCAGCGCCGCCCGCAGGGTCGCGATCGCGGCGTGGACGCGCTCGCGGTAGGCGTGCGCGAGCTTGCTGGCGGGGGCCGGCTCCGCGTCCGCCGCCGGGCGCTCGACGTGCACGGCTCGCGCGAGGTGGTGGCCGTGCTCGGCCAGCGACTCCACGGCAGCCGCCCCGCCATGCTCGAGGCGCTCGATGAGGGGCGTCAGGCGTAACGACTGCAGCCCGTGCATAGTCTCGGCGCGGCGACGACGCAGCTCCAGGGTCAGGGTGCCGGAGCGGCGGCGCAGCTCCTCGAGGATGTGGACGAGCTCCGCGTCAGCTGCCCCCAGCGCCGCGAGCTCGTGCTTCAGCGTCCACCCGGCCCGCTCGGTCGCCCGGTATGCCCGCGACTCGGGGAGCGTGCGCAGCAACTCGAGGAGCGCGTCGCGCGCCTCCCGGAGCTCAGCGGCGAGGGAGGCATGGTCGAGGCGTTCGCGCGGCTCATCGCTCATGGCGCGACGCTAGCGCCCGGCGGCACGGCCCGGCAAGCGCGCCAGTCCGCGAATCCATGTGTGAAGTCGATCCCGTATCCTTCGGTGGCGTCGAACGGAGATCTATGCAGCCCCAGCCACTTGCCCCCCACGCGGGCGGTTCCGATGCCGCTCGCGCCATCCAGCAGGCCGCAAACCTGATCCGGGACAACGTGGCACGCGTGATCGTGGGCTCCGACGAGGCGGTGACGTTGGTCCTCGTCGCGCTGCTGGCACGGGGCCACGTCCTGCTGGAGGACGTGCCGGGCACCGGCAAGACCACCCTCGCGAACGCGGTGGCGCGCTCCATCGGCGCCAGCTTCCGGCGCATCCAGTTCACGCCCGACCTCATGCCGTCCGACATCCTGGGAATCAACTACTACTCGCAGAAGTCCGGCGAGTTCGAGTTCCGCGAGGGCCCGATCGTCGCCAACCTCGTACTCGCGGACGAGATCAACCGCGCGACACCTCGCACGCAGTCCGCGCTGCTGGAGGCGATGCAGGAACGCACGATCTCCGTCGACGGGGTTACTCGACCGCTGCCCCACCCCTTCGTGGTGCTCGCGACGCAGAACCCGATCGAACTCGAGGGGACCTTCCCGCTTCCCGAGGCACAGCTCGACCGCTTTCTCCTCCGCTTCCGCATCGGCTACCCGGACGAGCCAGGGGAACTCGAGGTGCTTCGCCGCCTCGAGGATCACCCACCACTGGAGGACCTTCAGACGGTCGTGTCGGGCGACGAACTGGACGCGCTGAGCCATCGCCTGAGCGCGATCCGCGTCGACGACGAGGTGGCGCGCTACATGGTCCGCCTCGCGCGGGCCACCCGCGAGCACGCGGCCTACGAGCTCGGGGCCAGCCCGCGAGGCTCGATCGCGCTGTTCCACGCCGGGCGCGCTCTCGCGGCCATCGAGGGACGCGACTACGTCCGGCCGGACGATGTGAAGCGGCTCGCTCACCCGGTCCTCGCTCACCGGCTGGTGCTGTCCTCGCAGACGCGGCTGCGCGGGCGCACCGTCGACGACGTACTGGACGAGATCCTGCGCGACGTCCCCGTCCCGATCGCGGACCGCACCTGAGCACGCACGCACTGCTCGTGGGGACCGAGGGGCGGCCGTGCGCGGGCTGATCGCGGAGAGCTGGCTGCTCGCCTCGGGCTTCGTCGTGGGCGTGGGCATGCTCGCCGACTCGAGCGTCATGATCGCACTCGGGGCGCTGCTCTTCTCGACGGGCGGCTTCGCGCGGCTCTGGGCGCGCCTCGCCCTTACGAGCGTGACCTACGAGCGCGACTTCTCGATGCGCCGCGCGTTCGTCGGCGAGACCGTCGACGTGCAGACGCGACTGGCAAACGCGAAGCTCCTGCCGGTCCCGTGGATCGAGCTCCGCGAGCAGGTCCCGCGCGACCTTCCGATTACCGGCGTCCGCGTGCGCCCTTCGGGGATCCCGCGGGTCTCGCTGATCCAGCGCTCGACGTCACTCTCGGGGAACGAGGCACTCGAGTGGCGCTTCACGCTCGCTCCGGTCGAGCGCGGTGACTATCGCATCGGTCCCGCGCGGTTCCGGTCCGGCGATCTGTTCGGCTTTTTCGAGCGCGAGGAGACGGTCGAGCGCCAGGACGCGCTGCTCGTGTACCCGCAGACGTTCGAGCTACCGGAGCTGGGCCTGGACAGCGAGCGGCCGTTCGGCGATCGCCGCGGGGGCAACCGCATCTTCGAGGACCCCTCACGCGTGGTGGGGGTGCGGGACTACCTGCCGGGCGACCCCCTCAAGCGCGTCGACTGGAACGCGACCGCCCGCGTGGGCCGCCTCCAGTCGCGGCTGTACGAGCCGTCGCGGACGCTCTCGACGGTGGTCGCCCTCAATATCACCACGATGGAGCACTCCTGGGAGGGCTACATCCCGCTCCTCCTCGAACGGAACATTTCGGTGGCCGCCTCGATCGCGCGCCACGTCGCCGAGGCTGGCGAGGCTGTCGGGCTGATCGCGAACGGCGCGTTCCCCGACTCCGACCGCCCGATTCGCCTCGGGGCAGGCAGTCACCCGGAGCAGCTGGTCCACATCCTGGAGGCCCTGGCGACGATCGCTCCCTACACCACCGCCACGCTGGCGAGCGAACTCGAGAGTCGCACGCACCCGCTGCCGGTGGGCGCGAACGTCGTCGTGGTCGCCTCGCTGATGCCCCAGGACCTCGTGGCCACGCTGACCCGCCTCCGCGGCGAGGGTCACACGGTGCACATCGTGAAGACATCGGACGCGGTGTGGGACGTGGCCCTCGGGCGTAACATCGCGGTCCACGACGTCTCGGCGTTCACGATCGCCCTCGAGGAGCGCAGCGGCATGCACGCGAGCGCAGTCCCCGAGCGGCTGCGGGCTGCGCCGATCATGGGAAGCGCCCGATGACCGCGCGGCTGCGGTTCGCCGTCGACGGGCTGTTCGTCCTCACCGAGGCGCTCGCCTGGTACTACGCGCTCCGCGTGTTCGCATCCATCTATGAGCGCGGCGTCCTCCGTGACCTCGCCTTTCGGATCGACCTGGCCACGCTGCCAGAGACCGGGCTCGACGCGATCGTGGGCGCGCGAGCGACCGAGGTCGCGCTCGCGGCAGCGGAGGCGGCGACGGCCGGGCCCCCGTGGTACGTGGTGCTGGCTGCGGCCCTCGCGGCGTTCTCCCTGACGAGGTTCATCCGCAGCGCACAGCTGGGCGCGCTCGGCACGGCACTGGGAATCGTGGTCTCCCTCGCGGCGCTCAGCCTTGCGTGGCGCGTGGTGCTGGTTGGCGATCTGCGGTTCTGGGACTTCACGGCGCTGGCGCGCTTCGCGGAGGCCTCGAACTCATCGACGTTCCAGCCAATCGATGTGTTCGCCTTCGCCGCGAACCCGGACCCCCGCGTCGCGGACCCGCGTGCCTCGGGTCTCACGCTCATCGGGGTGGGCGCGCTCTGGATCCGCTTCCTGTTTGCGGGACGCTCGCCGCTCCAGTTCGATACGGTCCTGCGCTCGTTCAGCGCCACCTTCCCGATCGTGCTCATCACGACACTCGTCGGGTCTGCGGCCCGTGTGCCGGGCGGGGGAGTGGCGATCCTCTACTTCACCTCGGCGGTCCTCTTGCTCGCGGTCTCAAACGCACGACGTGCAACCGACCGAGGCGCCCGCGCCCGCCTCGATGACGCGAGCGGCCTTATCGGGCGCGCCCGCGCGGTCCTCGCGAACCCCTGGACGTTCGCGGCCGCGGCCACGCTGGCACTGCTCCTGTCGACTGGTCTCGTGCTGGTCGTCCTCGGGTCGCTGGGTGCCGGCTCGGCGATCCTCGCTGTTGGCGGGCTGGTCGGCCGCGCAGTCGAGTTCGTGCTGATCATCGTCATTACGCCCATCTACTGGGTGCTCGGGTGGGTCAGCGCGTGGCTCGGGCTGGGGAGCGTCGACCTCTCCTTCATGGGGCGCGCCCTCGACAACGCCCGCGCGGGCGTGGAGCCGGGCCAGGTCCAGCAGGGGGGGCGGCTCTTCTGGGTTCGGGATGCGTTCCGCCTCCTGGGCTTCGCCCTGCTGGCCTATCTCGTCTACCGCGGCGGCCGCTACATGTTCAGCCGCCTCGAGGCGCGGCGTGCGGACAACGCCGAGGGCGATCGCAGCGCGGTCGCGTCCGCCGGCGGCTTCGGCGCCCTGCTCCGCGAGGCGTTCTCGGGCCGTCCGCGCACGCCTCGCGACGACGGGCGCTGGATGCGTCGGCAGCCGGCCTACTGGTTGTACGGGCGCATGGTGCAGACCGCCGTCGAGCGGCGGTTCGCACCGCGACCGGGTGAGACGCCTCTCGAGTTCGCGGCGGCCTCAGCGACGGCGCTCGAGGCGCCGCCGTTCGTGGCGATTGCTGAGCAGTTCGACCGCGCCCGCTACGGGCGTCATTTCGCCTCGGAAGCCGACTTGCGGCCGCTCGCGCTGGCGTTGCACGAGTGGGAGGAGGCCAACCCGGTGACGGAGGAGATTCGGCTGCGACCGGGGCGCGACGAGGAGGCGCCCGAGGTCAAGATCGACCAGACGCCGGACGTGCCGGAGACGCCCCCGGAGCTCATGCCTCCGGTCTAGGCGGGAGCCGCGGCGCGCCAGGGCTCCACGGCATAGCCCTCCGGGCGGCGCCGAAGGATGGCCGCGACGTCGTACTCCGACTCGCGTGCGCAGCACTCGAGGTCATGCTCGAAGCCGAGTGCGACCAGCGCACGGCCGTGCTCGGTCATCCGGAAGGCGCCACCGAGCGGTCCCGGTGTCGCATCGAGCAGCGCGAGCGCGTCCCGCGCGCCGTCCTCGGGAACGGCGCCCTGCCGCACGAGCTGGCGCACCAGCAGCGCCGCGGCCAGCGAGTCGTCCGTCGCGCGTACCCCGGCCCGGCCCGAGCACACCACGAGCACGTCTCGGCTCTCGGCGAGGCAGGCGCCGACGGTCGCGGCGGCGTTGAGGGGCGCCCCGGCCAGCACCAGCGGTGCTCCCGCGCAGGCGAGCAACGCGGGCGTGCCGTTCGTCGTGGCCATGACCGCGGCGGCCCAGCGCGTCAGGGCGGCTGCGGCGAACTCGGACGGCGAGTTGCGGAAATCGAACCCTGCGGGCGGCAGCGCGTCGCGCTCACCGCACAGCAGCACGGACTCGCCGAGCCGCGCCCGCAGCGCCCGTGCCTCCTCGATGGTGGCCGTAGGGTACACGGCTTCGAGGCCGCGACCGAGGAGCACGGCGATGCTCGACGTGGCGCGCAGAACATCGACCACCACGCATGTCACGTCCGTCGGGGACTCGAAAGGCGGCAGCCAGGCGACATCGACGCGCATGGGGCAATCCTACGGGGTGG
>CADEHD010000154.1 GCA_902827055.1 uncultured Chloroflexota bacterium
GGGGCGAGAGCTAGCCCGCGGAGCCACCGCGCCCCCGCGAGGCGCCCGTCGATGCACCCGAACGCGCACCTGCGCGGCAGGGCGCGAGCAGACACAACGAAGGCCCGGCTGTTGCCGGGCCTTCGCCTCGTGAGCGTTGCGCGACGTCGCGGGCTAGTGGCCGCCGCACCCGCAGGCGCCACCACCAGCGGCGGCGTTCGGCGCCTCGATGGTGAAGCCCTGGCGCATCACGTCCGCGACGTAGTCGATCGCCGCGCCATCGAGCTGCTGGGCCGACATCGGGTCCACGATGATGCGGACGCCCGAGAGCTCGATGACCGAGTCGTCGGACGTGGGGGCGTCGATGCCCATCGCGAAGCTGCCGCCCGAGCAGGCGCAGCCGCCGCCACGAGCAAGGATGCGCAGCCCTTCGTTCTCGCCAGCCTGGTCGCCGAGGATGGTGACAAGCCGCTCAGCGGCGTGTGGGGTCACAGTCAGAAGCACGTAGTCGCCTCCCGTCTGGTTCGCGTTCGCCCGTGTACTTTAGCACCCGGGGCGCCAGCGGCGTCCCCACCCCGCATCGCGGCCAGCGGGGGGAAGGGGGCAGTTGCTCGCGCTACTCGACGTAACGAAGGCGGACGGCGTGGGGCGGCCTACGAGGCCTGCTCGTCCAGCACGATGCGCTCGAGGTCCTTGTCGACGCGCCGGCGTGCGATCGGCCGCAGCCGCATCAGCTTCCAGCTGCGCCGCGCGCACTCCACGCAGTAGTGGTGAGCGTTCTCCGCGAAGACGTACGGAGGGTGTACGCGCCCGCAGCCGCGGCACTTGACGGGCACCCGGCGCCGATCGACGGATGGGGCGTCGGAGGGCGTGAGCGCACTCGAGTCGCTCGCCGCACCGCCGGGCTGGAGGAGTCGTCGGATGAATCGCATGCGTACATACTCGGCCGGATCCGGCAGCCCTTGAGCGCGCCACGGCGAGGGCTACCATCGATGCCATGCGAACCCCGATCGTCGGCGGCAACTGGAAGATGCACACCACGCGCGCCGAGGCGCTGGCGCTGCTGGTCGCCCTGCGCGACGGCCTGGCGGACCTCGGCGGAGTAGAGGTAGCGGTATTTCCGCCCGCCCCGTGGCTGGGTGACGCGTCCAACATCCTCGAGGGCTCCAACGTCGCCGTGGGCGTCCAGAACGTGTACTGGGAGCCGCGCGGCGCGTTCACGGGCGAGCAGAGCGCCGCGATGCTCGTGGGTGCGGCGCGGCACGTTCTCGTGGGGCACTCCGAGCGCCGCCACGTCTTCGGAGAGACCGACGCCGACGTGAGCCGCAAGCTGCGGTCCATCCTCGATGCCGGGTTGCACCCGGTCCTCGCCGTGGGCGAGCTGCAGGAGGAACGCGACGCGGGCGCCACGATGGACGTCCTGCGGAGGCAGCTCGACGGCGCGCTGACGGGCCTCGATGAGCTGCCCACCACGCTTGTGGTCGCCTACGAGCCCGTGTGGGCGATCGGGACCGGGCGCACAGCCACCCCCGAGGCCGCGCAGGAGGCGTGCGCGGCCGTCCGCTCGATGGTCGCGGAACGCTTCGAGGCGGCCGCCGCGAGCGGCCTGCGCGTCCAGTACGGCGGCTCGGTCACACCGCAGAACATCGAGGTCCTGGCGGCGCAACCGGATATCGATGGCGCGCTGGTCGGTGGCGCGTCGCTCAACGCCGAGGCGTTCATCGCGATCTGCCGAGCGCTTGCGGCCGCGAAGCGCATCTGACACCGGCGAGCGCCGGGAGTTCTAGACTCGTTCGATGACCGACAGCCCTCAGCGCTACCGAGGCCAGCTCGTGGCCATCGTCGGCGCCACGGCGAGCGGCAAGACCGCCGCCGCCATCGAGATCGCCCAGCGTGTGCCCGCCGAGGTGATCTCGGCCGACTCGCGCCAGGTGCGCCGCGAAATGCGCATCGGAACCGCCGCGCCTACCGACGAGGAGCTGGCGGCAGTCCCGCATCACCTCGTCGGAGTCGTCGCGCCGGACGAGCCCTGGTCGCTCGCTGCGTTCCTCTCCTGCGCGCGTGAAGCGATCGAGGGCGCGTGGGAGCGCGGCCGCCTGCCCTTGCTCGTCGGCGGCACCGGGCAGTACGTGTGGGCGCTCCTCGAGGGCTGGCAGATCCCGGCGATCCCGGCCAACCCCGCGCTCCGCGCTGCGCTCGAGGCGCTGGCCCTCGAGCCCGGCGGCCCCGAGGAACTGCGCGCGCGTCTCACCGCGCTCGACCCCGCGTCCGCTGCGCGGATCGCGCCCCAGAACCTCCGCCGCATCATCCGCGCCATCGAGATCGTGGAAACCAGCGGGGCTCCCGTGCAGCCGCTCGAGAAGCGCCCGACGGGCATCGACAGCCGCGTGATCGGGCTGGAATGGCCGCGCGACGAGCTGCATCGACGCGTCGACGCGCGGGCGGCCGCGATGTACGCCGACGGCCTTCTCGAGGAGACCCGCGCGCTCCTCGAGCGGTACGGCCCGGGGCTCCCAGCCCTCGCCACGATCGGCTACGCCGAGGCCGCGCGCGTGGTCCAGGGCGAGTGGGACGTCGCGCGGGCCATCGAGCGCACGCGGATCGAGACCCACCGCCTCGTCCGGATGCAGGCTGCCTGGTTCGCCGGCGACGACCCCCGCATCGAGTGGATACCCGGCGCGGACTCCGAGGCGGTCGTGGGAGCCGTCACACGGTTCCTCGGGCAGCACGAGCGGCCCCCCACCTCGCGTCATTGAGTCGCTGCCGGGCCACGGGGTACGATCCGGCGGTGCGATCCACCCGCGTGATCCACCGATTCGACGCACCCCTCGAGGGGTGCCTGGGTCCTGAGAGCTACTGAGGGGTATTGCCGTGATCCCGGAGACGCTCCCGTTCTGGAAGATGCACGGCACGGGGAACGACTTCGTCCTGGCGGAGGCGGACACCGCCACGGCCACCGACGCCGAGTGGGCCGCCGAGGCGATCCGCGTGTGCGACCGCCACTTCGGCGTGGGCGCCGACGGCCTGATCCTCGTGCTGCCATCGACGGTGGCCGACTTCCGGATGCGCGTGTTCAACCCGGACGGCTCCGAGGCCGAGATGTGCGGCAACGGCATCCGCTGCTTCGTCAAGTACTGCTTCGATCGCGGGCTCGTGGACCGCGAGGGCGACACCGGCGCGATGACCGTCGAGACTGGCGCCGGGATCCTCGAGGCACGCGCGACCCACGGCCCTGACGGCGACGTCACCCACGTGCGCGTGAGCATGGGTGCGCCGGTGTTCGAACCTGCCGCGGTTGGCGTCGCGATCGAGCAGCCCGCCCCGGTCCTGGACCTGCCCATGGAGGTCGCCGGTACGCGCCTCGGCGTCACGCTGGTGTCGATGGGCAACCCGCACGCCGTCACCTTCCTCGACCGACCGACCGCCGAGTTCGACCTCGAGACCCACGGGCCGGCCGCGTCGACACACGCCCTGTTCGCGCGCGGCACGAACTTCGAGGTGGTGCAGGTCCGGGACCGCAGCCACCTCGACATGCGCGTGTGGGAGCGCGGCGCCGGGCCCACGCTCGCGTGCGGCACCGGAGCCTGCGCCGCCGTCGTCGCGGCGCGCCTGCATGGATACGTCGATGGCGACGTCGAGGTGCAGCTGCCAGGCGGACCGCTGCGCATCGAGTGGGACGGCTCGGGGCCCGTGTTCCTGAGTGGACCAGCCACGTTCGTGTTCGCGTCCGAGTGGACGGCCGCGAGCTGGGGAGGACCCGCATCGTGACCTTTGAGCGCAACACGGTAGAGGCGGCCACGCCGCGCCTCCGCAACCGGCCCCTTCGCCCTCGCGAGTGGGATGAGCTGATCGAGCGTGACGACGTCACGTCCGTCAGCCTCGAGGAGGGCACGCTCGCGCTCGTGCCGACACACGGACAGCTGTGCCTCTACTTCGCCTTCCTCGGCGAGGAGGAGGGGCGGACCCACTTCGCGGAGCTGTTCAACGAGCTCGCCGACGACATCGCCGACGACGGCTGGCCGTACACCCGCATCGACCTGGTCGAGATGATGAACCGCATCTGGATCGAGCCGCTGCTGCAGGACGCGGAGTTCCGCCCCCATGGCGAGTGGATGGAGTTCGAGCGGCGCGAGCTGCGCGAGCTGCGCGAGCTGCGCGAGGACATGCCACCACCCGAGATCCCCGAGGGCTACCGGATGCGCCGGGCCACCGAGGCGGACCACGAACAGATCGTCGAGCTGGAGGCGGCCGCGTACGGCGACGACGCGCGCGGCGAAGAGGCGACGCGCATCAGCCTCCAACAGGCGAACTGGACCGGCGTCCTGGAACGGGACGGTCGCGTCTGTGGCTACGCCATCAACGCGACTGCCGAACGGGGCGTCGGCCGGATCGTCTCGCTGGCCGTGGACCCCGATGACTGGGGGCAGGGCCTTGGTCGCGTGCTCGCCGAGGCCGCGGCGTACCAGGTCGCCTCGCAGGGGGCGACGCGCGCCACGGTCGAGATCAACCCGGAGGTTGGCCCGGCCATCCGCGCACTTCGCGCCGCAGAGTTCCGCCCCGGCAGGCGCGGCGTCGAGTGGCGGCGGGTTACGGACGCGGCCGCTCGCGAGCAGATCCGCGAGTCCGAGCGGCGCGCGGGCGTGAAAGCACGATTCGGGCAGTGGCGCTAGCTCGCGCGACCCGCGGGCGGCCTCCCGAGTTCCGCACGGCCCGCACCTGCTACGACCACCTCGCGGGGCTCCTGGGCGTGGGACTCCACGACGCGCTGGCGCTCGCGGGGGAGATCACGCCGGCCGAACACGACCGCAGCGACATCGAGGTGAGACCGGGGGGCGGCGAGTTGTTGGCGCTCCTCGGCGTGGCGGCGCTCCCGAGGACGACCACGCGGCGCCTGGCGTACGCCTGCCGTGACCTCACCGAGCGGCGGGCGCACATCGGCGGGGCGCTGGGCGCGGCGCTCTGCGCGCACGCCCTGGGCGAGGGTTGGGTCGAGCGGATCGCCGGGACGCGCGCACTGCGAATCACCGCCCGCGGCATGGAACGCTGCACGCGCCTCGGCATGTTACCCGGCAGCGAGCCGGAGCCGCCTGTCGACTAGGGCGCGTCGCCCTCGAGGAGCGCGCGTGCCGCATCGATGCGCTCGAGGCATGCCTCGCGACCAATCAGCGCCATCGACTCGAACAGCGGTGGCGTCACGGCGCGGCCGGTCACGCCCACACGGCAGAGCATGAAGATGTCGCCGGGCTTCTGGCCGAGCTCCTCGGCGGCGGCGCGCAATGCGCCCTCGATCGCCCCGGGCGTCCACTCGGCCGCCATCGCGAGGAAGCGGCGCGCGCCCTCGATGCCACGGCGGGCCGCGGCAGGGTCGTTGCGGAAGGGCTTCCCGAGCAACGCCTCGCGCGCAGGTGCCACGATCGCGCCCGTGAAGAAGAAGTCGAC
>CADEHD010000155.1 GCA_902827055.1 uncultured Chloroflexota bacterium
CGTCAGCCAGGACAGCCTCGAGCGGGGAACCAACCGCTCCGAGTTCGTCCTGCTGACCGACAACCGGGCGTTCCTCAACACGGAGCGCGTCCAGCAGGAGGCGGACCCGCTGCCGACCGCGAAGGAGCCGCTGCTCTGGTCCGACGAGTACAGCGCGCTGCTGCCGCTGCTTCGGTTCTAGGAGCCACGCGGGCGACGAGCGGCAAAGAGCCGCGGCCCAGGTTTGACGCGCGCGCCGCGGGGGTGTTAGGTACGCGACACCTGAGACCCCCAGTCATCGCGAGGTAGGTTGTGACTCAGCCGCTGGCCGGCGTGCGCGTGATCGAGATCGGTGGAGGCGTCGCCGTTGGGGCCGCCACCAAGACCTTCTCCGACTTCGGTGCCGACGTCATCAAGATCGAGGCACCGGGGGGCGGGCTGCTCCGTCGACTCGCGCCGTTCGTCGAGGACCGACCGCACATCGACCGCGGGGCGTACCACCTGGCGCTCGACACCGGGAAGCGCTCGATGGTCGTCGACCTCGAGACGCCATCGGGCCTCGAGGTGCTCTCGCAGGTCGCAAGGGGCGCGCGGGTCGCGTTCGTCGAGACAGCACCGGCGCAGGCCCGACCGCTGCAGGCGGTCCTGGCGGCAGCGGGCGTGAGCGTCGTGACGATCACCCCGCACGGCCTCGATGGGCCCTACGCCGACCGCGTCGAGAACGACACGTCCACGTTCGCGTGGACCACGCGCATGCACCTCCACGCGATCGCCGGTCGTCCGCCCCTCCGGTACGGGCCGTACATCCCCGCGATGCAGGTCGGAGGCACGGCGGCGGCCGCAGGCGCCGCGGCCGTGTGGTCGCTGGAGCACGAGGGCGAGCGCCGGGACATCGAGGTATCCGCCGTCGAGGCGCTGTCGGGGAACGTCGACACGTACTTCGTCGTGTGGTCGTTCTCGGGCGCCGAGCAGCCTCGGACTGGCGGCCAATCGAAGGTCACCTACCCCGTGGGGAACTACCGCTGCGCCGATGGCCACGTGATGTTCGCGGCGGGTGGCGAACGCTTCTTCGCGCGCTTGTGCGAGGGCATCGGCCACCCCGAGCTGGTGAAGGACCCACGGTTCGCCACCCCCGATCAGAAGGCGCTCCACTGGAACGACTACATGACCTACCTCGAGCCGTGGCTCATGGCGCGGACGCGTCAGCAAGCCTTCGAGGAGCTGCAACAGTTCGGAGTCATGGTCGCGCCCACCGTCGAGGTGCCCGACTTCGCCAACGACCCGCAGTCCGTGGCGCGCGGTTCCCTCGTGCAGCTCGAGCAGCCGGGCGTGGGGACGATCACGATCGCCGGGCCGCCGTTTCGACTGGACGACGCGTGGCAGGCCAGGCCGGCGCCTGCGCTCGGCGAGCACACCGTCGAGGTGCTCGACGCCGCGGGGTACAGCAGGGACGAGCAGGCGGCGCTCTTCCGCGCCTGCGTGACGGGATAGCGGCATGACCTCTCACGTGCTGTCAGGGCTGCGGATCGTCGAACTGAGCGAGGTCTGGGCGGGTCCGATGGCCGGATCGCTCCTCGGTGACCTGGGCGCCGACGTGATCAAGGTGGAGTCCTACCCGCGCAACTCGCAGACCCGCGCGCTGGTCGAGGGCGGCGCGGGCATGGCGCCGGGCGATGGCCCGCCATACGAGCGCTCCGGCATCCATCACCTGCCCAATCGCAACAAGCGCAACATCACACTCAACCTCCGGCACCCGGACGGAGCCGAGCCCTTCCGCCGCCTCGTCCGCGGCGCCGACGTCCTCTACGAGGGCTACTCGGCGGGCACCGTCGAGCGCATGGGGTGGGGCTGGGACGTCCTCCGCGAAATCAACCCCAGGCTCGTCATGATCTCGATGCCGGGCTGGGGAAAGGCCGGGCCGTACCAGGGGTACGTGACGCTCGGGTCCGGGCTCGACGCCTCGGCGGGCCACACCGCGATCCGCGGATACCCCGGCGACCCACCCGAGGAGACCCGCTCGATCTACCACTCGGACGCGACGGGGGCGCTGACGCTCCTCTTCGCCGCGCTCACGGGTCTGCGGCAGCGGGACGCCACCGGCGAGGGCTGCTTCATCGACCTCTCGCAAATCGAGGCGCTGGCGTGGCAGATGCCGGGGAGCTTCGCCGAGTGGACCCTGCTCGGCAGGCGTCCGCAGAAGCTCGGCAACGTCGATCCGCAGATCGTGCCGCACGACGCGTACCGCGCGGCCGGCGACGACAGCTGGGTGTTCGTCGCCGCGGAGAATGACCGCCAGTGGTCGGGCCTCGCGAGCGCCCTCGGTCACCCCGAGTGGAGCGCGGCCGGGCATCCATGGGCGAGCGTGACCGGGCGCCTGCGCGCGCGTGCGGATGTCGACGCCGCGATCTCCGCGTTCACCCGGGATCGACTCGCGACCGACGCCGCCGACGCGATCGCTGGCGCAGGCGCCATCGCCGCCCCGATCGTCGACCCGCCAGGGCAGTACGCGAGCGTGCAACTCCAGGCGCGGGACTGGTTCAAGTACGTGACGAGCAAGTACGCGGGCACCCGGATCATGCCGGGGTTCCTCTGGTCGATCGCCCCGGACGAGCCCACCTGGGACCGCCCGAGTGGCCTCGTGGGCGAGCACAACGACGAGGTCTTCGGCGAACTCGGGTACAGCGCCGCGGAACGCGAGGCGCTCGAGGCCGCAGGCGTCATCGGACAGAGCTACGCGCTTCCCGGCTAGCCACCCGGGCCGGCGTGCCGGACGAGCCGGCGCGGAACGTCAGCGGTCCGTGAAGATCGTCGTGAAGATGGTCAGCGCGTCGGCCTGTCCGGCGGCGCCCACGCCGACCTTGCGAAACGCCGGGTTGAGGATGTTCGCGCGGTGCGTCGGGCTCGCCATGAGCGCCTCGATGGCCTGCGTGACGGAGGCCGCCACCGAGCCGCTGACCTTCGCGAGGTTCTCGCCTCCCGCCGCGTAGCCCAGGCCAGCGCTGGAGAGCAGTCCGTACCACGTCTGACCGGTCGGACTTGTGTGGGCGAAGTAGTTGTTCGTCAGCATGTCCTGCGACCGCGTGCGTGCGGCCGTCGTCAGTCCCGTGGTCGGCTCGAGAGCGGCGAGGCCCGCAGCGGTCCGGCGCGCGTTCATGGCGTCGACAAGCCCACGTTCGCGATCGGACAGACTCGGCGCACTGGGCGTCGCGATGGCGGCGGCAGGCGCGGGTGTGGATGCGACCGCCGGGGGCGCGGCCGCCAGGACCACGGGCGCGGTCGTCGGTGCAGGCGCGGCCGGCGCAGGCGTCGCTATCGCTGCTGGCACGGGCGGGTCCGTCGCTGCTGCCGGGGCCACCGTCGAGGCCAGGGCCGAGGCCGCAGGCGCCTCGGGCGCCGGCACCGGCGTCGCGAGGAACGGAACCGCGGGCGGAGCCGCGTCTGGCTGGACCGCCGCTGCCGCTGCTGGAGGTCCCGAGAAGAGCGCGGATGCGGAGGCGACCGGCGCCGCGCTGGCCGCGGCACGGGGCGGGTCGATACTCGAGCGAACGGCACCACGAGAGGCGACCGCAAGGGACGGCGCGCTGCCGCCCGTCGCCACCGAGTAGCCGAGCGCCGCCGTGACGACGACGGCCGCGCTGGCTACGCTGGCAATGGCCTCCCGGCGCAGGAAGAACCTCGCGCGGCCGCCCGTCGTACTATGTCTTGTAACCGGCATGCGATGAATGTCGGAATGTGTCTAGTAACCGCGCAGCTCCGTATCGGCGGAACCCTCAAAGTCGCGTCAGAAATCCCGAGAATAGAAGTTGATATGAAGGGCGACGGCGCGTGAGGCAGCTTGGACACCGAGGCCTTAGCCGGCTGCTAAGCAGGCTCCTTGCCGTGTCCGCGCTCGCGGTGGCGAGCGCGCTGGCTGCGGCGTGCGGCGTCGACGAACGCCCCAGCACCGTCCGCCCGAGCGCGCCCGCGGAGGCCTCGGCAACCGCGTTCACGCCGGCCCTCGAGGCGCCGCTCGGAGCCTCGGAGCCCGCGCCGGCACCGGCATCCGAGGCGCCCACAGCGGCCGCGGCGGCCGCTGCAGCCCCGATCGCGGGCCCTGTGACTGGCGCCCCCACCCCTCGAGTGGCGGCACGACCGCCCGCGCCGCCGGTGGTGCGTGTGCGCATTCCGTCGCTGGGCGTCGACGCCCCGATTCTGCAGATGGGCGTGGATGCAGCCGGGGCGATGGAGATCCCGCAGAGTTCCAGCACCGTCGCCTGGTACGGATTCACCGCCCTCCCCGGCACCGCGGGTAACGCGGTCATGGCAGGTCACGTCACGTGGGGCGGCGCTCGGGCGGTCTTCAACCAGCTGCAGGCGCTGCGCCCCGGCGATGCCATCGAGGTTCAGACGGGCGAAGGCGGCGTGCGCTACGCCGTGCAGCGCACCTACCTGGTTCGCCCCGAAGAGGCCGATATCGCGCACATCATCGGACCCCGCGAGGGACCTCAGACCCTGACGCTGATCACCTGCGGCGGCGAGTTCGACTCGTCAGCACGGGAGTACGACCACCGCGTGATCGTGTTCGCGACCCGCATCTAGGGGCCGCCAGCACTCACCGAGGCGCCACGCCTCGGTCTCCGCCTCAAACGCCGCACCGGACGTTCAACGAAGTCCTTACGGTAATTTGTCTCCTCAAACACTGACCCTCCCTTACAACTGACTTGCATGACCGCGGATCTGCGTGGGGGCAGAGAGCGGTACGAGACCTGGAATTGGGGGGAACATGAGGTCCTGGGGGAGGGTCCCGCGCGTCCTTGCGCGGGCTGCGGCACATACGGCCGTAATCGTATTCGTCGCCTTGCTGGCCACCGGGCTGCTGGGCGGCTCCAACTCGGCGTTCGCGAAGAACTCGCAGGGCACGTCGACCGCCACCAGCACGGCCACTTCCACGGCCACCGCGACGGCGACGGCCAGCCCAACGGCGAGCGCGACCGCGAGCGCGACCGCCACACCCAAGGGCGGCAACTCGGACCAGTGCAACAACAACAACGAGACCAACTGTCCTGACCCGACGCCGGTCTGCGGCAACGGTCAGTCGACCGGGAACCCACACTGCCAGACGCCCACACCCTCGCCGACTGCCTCGGCCACGCCTTCCCCGACGCCTTCGCCCACGGCGACGGCCACCGGCACGGCCACGCCGAAGGGCAAGATCGAACTCAAGAAGGTCTGGGTCGGCACGGCCGGCTCGACGACCCTCAAGATCGGGACGTCGGCCGGCGGCTCGCAGGTCGCGTCCCAGGCGGTTTCGGGCGGCCCCGGCACGACCGGACTGCAGTCCGTCGAGAGCGGCACGTACTACCTCTCGGAGACCACGCCGAGCAGCCCGGACGGGACGTACACGTCGACGGTGATGTGCCGCTCGCGGCGCAGCATCAGCCCGATCATGGGAAA
>CADEHD010000156.1 GCA_902827055.1 uncultured Chloroflexota bacterium
AACGCGGCGCCAATCGCGACGGAGCGCGGGTACCCCTGCCGAAGGAAGCCGGCGCCCGGACTCGCGGGGGTGGGAGAGGTGGCGGTCGTCACGGTCGAGGCCTACTCGTCCACCCCGATGAGGCGGCGCCGGGCCTCGTCGTAGCGCTCCTTGGAGCGGGACTCGCGGTTGAGCAGCCCCTTGATCGCGGCTGGGAGCTCGACACCCGTCGCGGGCGGCTTTCCCTCCAGGAGGAAGTCGTGCAGCGCCTCGAGGTGCCGCTGCCACGTGGCATAGGCCTCGCGATACGCCTGCTTCTCCTCGTCAGTCGCCATGCACCGAGTGTACCGCGGGCCGTGGCGGGGAGCTTACGGATGTGAAGGGCTCGGAGCATGTCGACAATACCGATGGAGCCACTATGAAACCGCCCAGAACCTCAGAGTCGAAGTCTCGCGGATCGAGCGCATGGGTCGCCGCCGTCTGGCCCGTGACGATCGGCGCGGTTCCGGGCGTGATCATCGGGCAATCGTTGATCGTGCTGGCCGAGGTCACCATTCCCAGTGGCCGCGCTTGGCGGATCGGCAGGGGGTTGGTGAGAGTCGACCCCACCTCGCGCTTTGACTTCGGGCTGTTCGCGTTCGCGATCGCCGGCCTTGCGCTCGGCCTGTGGGGAGCGTACTTGCTACTCCGCCCGCTGTTGCACTCGACCGCATCGCCGACCGTCAAGCTCCTTGGCAGCGCGCCACTTGGGCTCTCCATCGCGATCTTGGTTATCGACTGGGTGCAACGCACCTGAAATCGGTCGACCGCCCGAGAAAGGCCAAACGAAGCATCGGAACCGCTCCGTCGTGCCGCCTACCGCTGGCGCCCGCCCGGGGAGCCGTAGGCGCGCTCGCGGGGGACGGGGGTGCCGGCCGGGGCCGCCTCGAGGGCGATCCCGCGCGGGGCCAGTTCTTCGCAGGCGCCGCAGCGGATGCACCGCTCATCGAGGATGCGATAGCCCTCGGCGTCCTCCGTAATCGCCTCGGTCGGACAGATCGCCTGCGCTCGAGGCAGCCGCGGGTCCGTCTGATCGACGACGCGGTAGCGCGAGAACCCCGTGCAGCGCAGCGCCTCGCAGGTCCCGTTGTGGACGTGCGCCTCGTACTCGTCGCTGAAGAAGCGCAGCGTATTGCGCATGATCGTCGGGCTGGCCTGGCCGTGCACACAGTTCGAGTACTGGAGGGTGTTGCCCACCAGCTCGAGGTTGTGTCGGTCCTCGCGTCGGCCACCCGCCAGCTGAATGCGCCGGAAGATCTCCGTCATGCGCTGGTTACCACCGTGACACGTGGTGCACCGGCCACACGACTCATCCTCGAGGAAGTCCGCGAACGTCGCGTTGATGTCGACCGAGCACGTGTCCGTACCGATGAACACAATCCCGCCCGAACCGACGAGCGCTCCATGAGGCACGAACGTCTCGCGCTCCAGCGTCAGCTCACTGAGGAGGCGCGCCGGGAGGTAGCCAGCCAGTGGACCACCGGCCTGGATAGCCTTCAGGGGCATCCCGCCGGACATGCCGCCGCAGGCCTCGAGGACGCTCGGCAGGGGCACGCCCCACGGCAGCTCCGTGAACCCGATGCGCTCGATGTCTCCGGAGAACGAGAAGATCTTCGTGCCGGAGTTCCGCTCGGTGCCGACCTGCCGGTACCACTCCGAACCGTTCCGGAGGATGAGCGGCGCCGTGGAGTACGTCTCGACGTTGTTGACGTTGGTGGGCTTCATGAAGACGCCCGCCGCCGCCGGGAAGGGCGGCTTCACGCGAGGCATCCCGCGCCCGTCCTGCACCGAGGAGATCAGGCCCGTCTCCTCGCCACAGACGTAGGCGCCGGCGCCGCGGATGACCTCGAGAGTGATGTCCATCTCGGAACCGAATACGCCCGTGCCGAGGAAGCCCGCGGCCGTGGCCTGCTCGATGGCCTGCTTCACGCGGGCCTGCGCGAGCGGGTACTCAGCGCGGATGTAGATGAAGCCGTGGCGCGCGCCCGTGGCAGCGGCCGCGATGATCATGCCCTCGACGAGGAGGTGCGGGTCGCCCTCAAGGATAATGCGGTTCACCCACGCGCCCGGGTCGCCCTCGTCGGCGTTGCACACCAGGTAGCGCTCCGGGTTGGCCGCCGTGGCGAGGAAGGTCCACTTGGTGCCCGCCGGGAAGTAGGCGCCGCCGCGACCGGTCAGTCCGGCGTCGAGCATTGCCTGGCGAATCGCCTCCGGGCCCTGGTGGCGCGTGAGCATGCGCTGGACCGCGGAGTAGCCGCCGGTCGCGACGTAGTGCTCGAGGGACTCGGGATCTGTGTAGCCGATGCGCGCCAGCAGCCGTCGCCCCACCTCGTTCGAGAAGAACGGGTGGTCGAAGACGCGCGGCACGCCGGGCCGCGAGCCCGCCAGCGTACCGATGGTGATCGCGGCAGCCGCCCCGACGCGCCCCGTGGCCTCATCGAGGAGTGCGCCGGCGTGCTCCGGCTTCACCGGCCCGTAGAGCACACGCGTGCCATCGGGCCACGTAATCGCGACGACAGGGTTCAACCACTGCAGCCCGACGCCGACCATGCGCCCGAGATCGACGGCGGCGGTCCGAGCGCGGGACTCGCGCTCAATCGCATCGCGGACCGGCCCCGCGCCCGCGGAGATCGACGAGGTGTCGAGCGCGATGTCGATGCGGGGGCGGATCGGTCGCTGCCAGGACTCCCAGTCGGCCTCGCTGCGCGCACGCAGCTCAGCGAAGGAGTCGGCGGCGCTGGAGGCCTCGGTGGTCACGGGTTCCCCCCCTCGAGGGAGTGCTCGAAGGCGGTGAGCGCCTCCTCGGTCGATGCGCCCGCGGCGAGCGCTCGCGCGAACGTGATGGCGCGTGCCGGGGTGATGCGTGCCACCACGCGCTCGTTGACCCAGGCCATCGGCGCCAGCTCGCAGGTGCCGTTGCACTGCCCGCGCGTGATCTCGTAGCGGTGTTGCGGGTCCGGCTCCCCGAGCCGGATGTCGAGCACCGCCTCGAGGGCGCGCAGGATGCCGTCGGAGCGCTTGAGTCGGCACGCCGCGCCAGCGCACCACGCGATCAGCGTCTGAGGTGGCGGCGTCGTGCGGAAATCGGCGTAATAGGTGGTAGCACCGTAGACGTGGGCGGTCGCGAGTCCCAGTTGCTCGCCCACGACGCGCATCGCCTCCGCGGAGACGTAGCCGTACCGGTGCTGAACACGGTGCAGCGCCTCGAGGAGGTCGGCGTCGTTGGGCTTGAGACCGTCGAGCAACGCGCGGATCTGGGCGGTAGCCTCGGTTTCGAGGGGCATAGCGTCCTCTCAGCGGCCAGCGAAGGGCCACGTCGCCAGGACGGTGCAAGCTGCGCGCGTGCCTACGGCTGCCGGAGCGTGCGCCCGACCATCGAGGGGGATAGTAGGCGCGCCCGCCGGGGGGTTCAAGGCGACGCCCCCGGTAAGGCCGGCACCTCGCCCCCGAGGGCTGGCACGCCTCGCCCGGAGGGATCCGCGCCCGGGGCTGGGCCCCTACGAGAGGCCGGAGCTCACCCCCACGGCCTCGGCGGCCGCGACGACATCGGGCTCGAGCGGCGCCGTCTGCCCGCCGAGGTCCGCCATCATCAGCTGAGCCACTCGCTGCCCCATGCGGATGGAGTAGTTCTGGCCGCGATCCTCCGGGTACACCTGCGTCGTGTTGGCCAGGTACAGTCCCGGCACCGAGGTCCGATGCGGCGGAATGCGTGTGTGGTAGTCGGCGTCGACCACCGGCTGCCCGGCGCGGTCCTTGAAGAGCCACTTCTCCCGCACCCACGAGGGGTCGAACGCGGGGTTGATCCGTCGAATGAAGGGCAGGTAGCGCTCGAAGGTCTCGTCCGCGGTCTCATCGGCCGCCGGATCGCCCGGATCGCAGTAATTCGAGAAGTAGATGATGTGATTGCCGCCGTAGCGATCCGGCGACACGAAGTTGGTCTGCTCCACCGCCACCACGAACGGGCAGTCGTCGTCGGTCACCGTCAGCCAGTACGTCGGTGAGAGTTCGCGGTCCATCGCGAGGACCAGCACCGTCGCCCACTGGTACTGCACGCTCTCGAGTCGGGCGCGGTACTCCGGATCGAGGTCCTCCACGAGCTGCACGAACGCGTACGACGGCACCGTGGCCAGCACCACGTCGGCGCGCTCGATGCGCTCGGAGCCGTCCGGCTGGCGGAGGGCCACGCCCACCGCTCGATCGTCCTCGATCACCACGCGCGCTGCCGGCGCGGACGTCTCGAGGACCGCGCCGGCAGCGCGCAGCCTCTCGACGAGCGTGTCGATCAGCCGACCAAAGGAGCCCTTGAGGTAGCCCAGCTGCTCCTTCGCGAGCAGCCCGCCCGGTCGCGACGCGAACCGCAGGTGGACCTTCCCCCAGAACCACACCAGGGACACGTCCTCCGACTTCGCGCCGAACTTGGCGCGGAGAAGGGCGCCCCAGACGCGGTCATACCCCTCGCGGCCCACCCACTTCAGGATCCAGTCGCGAGCGCGCTTGCCCTCGTAGGCCCGCCAGTTCGTATAGCGGCGGAGGTACAGTGCGGCGAGACCCAGCCGGATGCGCGTCGGGAACGACACATCCGAGAACTTCAGCAGGTCAACGGCGCCGACGAACGGGTAGTGCTTCCCGCGCGCGAAGAACCCCACCCGCGATGGAATCCACTCGAGGTCCGGCCCCAGCCCCAGCTCGTCGATGAGCGCGACGATGTTGGTGTCCGAGCGAAACAGGTGGTGGTAGAAGATCTCGAGGCGTCCGCCGCCGATCTCGAACGTACGCACCTGGCCCCCGAGCACCGGGCTCGCCTCGAAGAGCCGCACCGTGTGGCCGTGCTTCACCAGCTCCCAGGCCGCAGCCAGCCCCGCGACACCGCCACCGACGATCAGTACCTGCACGTGTGCCTCTCACTCTCCCCGGCTGCGCGCGACGCCTCGAGGGTCCCGTGCGGCCGCCGCATGTGCGCGGGCCTGCAGCAGCGAGCCGAAGCCCATCTGCTGACGCCAGAGCAGTACGGCGCCCAGCAACACCACAGGTACGAGGATCAACGCGTGAACCACGAGCGCGTAGGCCGTGGCCGCCGCGGTCGCGGCACCGAACCACACCGCGATCGCGCTCGCGAAATACTCAAAGGGACCGATCCCACCGGACGTGCTGGGGGCGGCGATCGCGAGGTTCGCCGCGCCGCAGAGACCGAGGTAGACAAGCGGGTCGAGACCCAGTCCGAATCCCGCGCCGACCAGACCGTACGTGGCCGCCTCGAGTCCCCACGTGACGAGCGTGGCCACCAGGCGCCCCGCCACGAGGCGCCTGGCGCGCAGGACCGCGAGTCCCCCGATCGCCCCCACGGCCAGTCCCGCGAGTCGCTCGCCCAGGCTGCCGGGAACCACTC
>CADEHD010000157.1 GCA_902827055.1 uncultured Chloroflexota bacterium
GAGCGCGGCTCGCATCGCGGCGGAGGGTTCGACGGCAATCACGCGGCGCACCAGGCGCGCGAGCGGGATCGCGAGCCGCCCGCCGCCCGCGCCGATGTCGAGCCATGTGTACTCGGGGCGGAGCAGCGCCTCCAGCGCCGGGATCTCTTGCGACGGCCGGTGCCCCGGACGGAATCGCTCCGTCATCGGGGCGTAGTAATCACCCCCCAGGTCGCGTTCCGAGACGCGCCGCACCTGCTCGCTGTCCGCCTCGACGAGGGCGCGCCAGGCCTCGAGGGCGTCCTGCGCCGCGGGACGCAGCATCGATTCTGCCGCCAGTCGGTCCACTAGAACCCTGCCCCCCGCTTGCCGAGGCTCGCCCGCGCCGTCGACACCTGCCCGCGGTGCCCATTCCCGTGCGCGATCACGACCTGCCCGATCGACTCCTGCCGCGTCACCTCACCCCACGGACGCACGAGGGTGCGCGACTGGAGATCGTCGCCGGACATGCTCTCGATGCGCGGGATCACCGCTGCGCGGACGTCTCGACCATACTGCGCGAGGCGATTCGCATCGGGAAACACCAGCGCGTGCGCCGTGTCGGGGTCCATTCCCGTGCCCTGCTCGACGCGTGGCAGGCCCCAGGCCTCGTCCAGCCCCTGGGCGAGCCAGATCGGGCGCTCCCGGTGGAACACGAAGTGCACCAGGTTGTCCGCCGTGCGGAAAACGTGCCACGCCTCCCAGCCGATCGAGTTGGAGAGCGGGGATGGACGAGCGTGGAGCTCTTCGTGAGTCAGGTCCTCGATCGCCGCAACCATGCCGTCGAGGGCGCGCGTGGCGAACAGCGCGAGGTACTGCTGCATGGTCTGTGCGGAGAAGGACGTCATGCCCTCGAGGGTAGCGTCTCGGGTCCGCCGATGACGGTCAGGGCGCGATGCGCCGCGTGACCTCAGCCGCGATCTCGTAGCGGCCGAAGGCGGGCATGATGTAGATGCCGGACACGTAGGGCAGCGACCGTGTCTCATCGATGTGCTCGAGCGCGATCTCGATGCCCTCGGCCGTCCCGGCCTCGCCCGCTCGCTGCATGCGCGCACGCACCGCGGCGGGCACCACCACGCCACCGAGCTCGTTGTGCACGAACTCGGCGTTCCGATACGAGACCAGCGGCATGATCCCGAGGAGCACGGGCACGTCGACCGGCCCCATCTCACCGAGCCGCTCGAAGAACTCCGTGACCCGCGCGGTGTCATACACGGGCTGCGTCATCAGGGCGTCGGCGCCCGCGTCCAGCTTCTCGCGGACCCGCCGCAGCTCGAGCTCGACGTCGTCCGCGGTCGGGTTTGCCGCGGCGGCAATCCAGAAGTCCGTGTGTCCACCAATCGAGTTGCCAGCGAAATCGACGCCCTCGTTCAACCGCTTGAGCACGCGGATAAACCCAATCGAGTCGACGTCCCACACCGCCGAGGACTGCGACGCCTCGGGCGGCGGATCCCCACCGAGGGCGATCACGCAGCGCAAGCCAAGCGCATGCGCCGAGAGCATGTCGGCCTGCAGCGCCATGAGGTTCCGGTCACGCGTCGTCTGGTGAATGATCGCCTCGAGCCCGACGCGTTGCTGCACCAGGACCCCGAAGCCCAGCGCCCCCATGCGCACGCGGGCCATCGGCGAGTCGCCGATGTTGATCGCGTCGACGCCCGCCTCCTTGAGCATCGCCGCGCCCTCGAGGGCCTTGCGGGTGGTGACGCCGCGCGGCGGGTCGATCTCCACGGAGACGACGTACCGTCCCGCGGCGAGCTTGTCGCGCAGGCTCTGCTGGCGCTGTTCAGGCGCCGGCTCCTCGGCGACCAGGGGCTCCTGGCCCCCTCGCGGCACGAACACCATGTCGGCCGCCGCGCGAGTCGCAGACCGCGTCGCGCCGACGCCGAGATCCCCACTCCTGCCGAGGGCGTTCCGCATCGAGCGCACATGCTCGGGGGTGGTGCCGCAGCATCCCCCGATGTAGGCCGCGCCCAGGTCACGCGCCCGGAGCGCGAAGTCAGCGAAGTAGTCCGCGCTGGCGGGATAGACGAGCGCGCTCCCCTGCTGTCGCGGCAGTCCCGCGTTGGGCTGCACGGCCAGCAGCGGATGCGAGGGGTCGCGCGCCATCTCCTGGAGCATGTCGAGCGCCGCCTGGGGCCCCACCCCGCAGTTCACCCCCACCACGTCCGCACCCGCCTCTGCGAGCACGCGCACCAGATCGGCGGGCCGCTCGCCCGCCGGCGAGGCGAGGTCGGCGCTGAAGTTGAGCATCGCCACCACGGGCAGGTCGGTGATCGCGCGGGCCGCCCGGATGGCCTCTCGCGCCTCGCGAAGGCCTGGGAACGTCTCGAGCACCAGTACGTCCACGCCGCCCTCGACGAGGGCCTCGATCTGCTCGCGATGCGCATCGAACGCCTGGCTGAGACTCCACGCCCCGAGGGCCAGCTCGCGCCCGATCGGGCCGACGGAGCCGCCGATGAACAGGGGCTGGCCGCTGATCTCCCGGGCGTCGCGCGCGAGCTTCGCGGCGATCGTGTTGGCGCGGTGGACCTGGTCCGCCAGCCCGTGCCGCCCGAGGACACCGCGATTCGCCTCGAACGTGTTGGTCAGGATGAGGTCCGCACCAGCTGCGATGTAGTCCTGGTGCACGCGCCGCACCAGCTCGGGTGCCTCGATGGCGGCGCACTCGTGGGGGGCGCGCCAGCCGCGCTCGCGCAGCAGCGTGCCCATGGCGCCGTCAGCCAGGATCGCGCCGCGCTCGACGGCCTCGAGGAACGGGTGCCGCACGGGAGAAGGCGTCGGCTAGTCGCGCGCCCGCGCGAGGATGAGCACGGCGCCGACAAGGATGAGCATGGACGGCCACCAGATCCGGGCGAGCCCGGAGCCGATGAGGTGGAACATCGGGAACTGGCTCATCAGCGCGATGCCGCCGATCGCGATCAGGAACACCCCGAGGATGAACGCGCCGTTCCGGTTGCCGACCCTCGCCGGTGGCGCGGCCTGGCTGGCCCCCGACGAAGCAAGCAACGCCGCCGCGGGCGGCTCGGGCATGATGATCCAGAGCGCCACGTAGGCCACGAGAACGATGCCGCCGCTGAGGAGCGTCGCGAGCACGATGCCCAGCCGCACGATGGTCGGGTCGATATCGAAGTAGTCCCCGATACCCGCGGATACGCCGCCCAGCATCCGGTCCCGAGACCGGGTCAGCACTCGAACAGGCGGCGCCTGGGGCGGCGGCTCGTCAGTACCGAACGAGGGGGCGCTGCTGGGGATGGTGTCTTGCATGGGAATCTCCGTGAGGCTCGAACGCACTCGATCGTACCTCGTGGCGGAACTGGCGAGTACGGCGTTTCCCCGATACTCGCGCGGACGCGCCTCAGGCCCGCTCGCGCATCAGCCGTTCGATCGCTGCGTAGTCGGCGTCCGAGATCCGGTGAAGGTTGCCGCGAAACGCCATCCCGAGCTTCTTCGGCCCCAGGGTGCGGGTCTTGTCGAGCAGGTCCGTGATCTCCCGGACGTCGATGTAGTCGTCAGGATCGAGGATGACCACCGGCTTCGTGGGAATCCGGTACGGATACTCCTCGCCCTCCTTGGCTTTCGAGCGCAGGCCGAAGTCCGTCGTGTCCTCGAACATGGCGCCCGTCACCTCGACGATGCCGCCAAAGCGCACGTCGCCGGTCAGGTAGTGGACGATCCGATCGCCGGGCTGCATCTCCGATGACTGCTTCCGGCGCGAGGCTTTGAAGGCACATACGTCGAAGCCGCGGTCGCGGAGGAGCTCGAAGTTGCCGGGGGAGCCAACGACGATCCAGGGCTGCATGTGATCACCTCGAGTGCGGAAGGGAAGCGGGTGGGAATGGAGACGAAATGGGCCCCGCGTGTGCGGGGCCCATCATCGGTGCCTCGAAAAGGGCAGCCGCCGCAAGCACGCGAGTGCTAGTGGCAGGCACGAGCCTGACCGCCGCCATCGGCCGTCTGGAACGACGAACCGCAGGCGCAGGAGGACGTCGCGTTGGGGTTGTGGATGGTGAACCCGGACTTCATGAGGTCCTCGACGTAGTCGATCTCGGCGCCGGCCACGTACTGCTGCGACTCGGCGTCAACGAGGATCCGCACGCCCTCTTCCTCGATGACTGCGTCATCCGCCTCGGTCTCGCTGGCGATGGCCATGCCGTACTGGTAGCCCGAGCAGCCGCCACCCACGACGAATACGCGGAGGGCGCCCTCGGCGATGCCACGAGCCTCGAGCAGGGCTCGGGCCTTCACGGCCGCACGCGGCGTAATCGAGATGATCGAGACGGGGGCCACCTGCACGGGTGCGGCGACGAGAGCGTTGAGGTCGAGGGTGGTCATGGGAGTACCTTTCCCCTGCGAATTGATAATCGGAACGAATCGCTCACACGAACACACGGCACGCCGAGGCTCGCCGCTACGAGGATAACGGCTCACCAGTGCCCTGCCTAGGCAGAAAAGACGGAGTTTGGCCTCGCGATGCCCACCTCCGATGAGCCGCTCACGACTCCCGGGACCGGAACTCGAGGGGTGCGCCCGGGCGTGCAAGGCGCGCGTTCGACGATGGCAACGTGAGACGCCGCAGCCTCGAGCCGCGCTCGCCCCACCTCATGCCCCGGCTCGCCCCTCAAGGAGCCGCTTCAGCGCAGCGAGGTCCTTCGTGTTCGCGCGGCGGACGGCGGGTCCCATGAACAGCCCCATCAGCCGCGAGAACCCACGCGGGTTCCCACGGTTCCGGAGCGACATTCGTGTGTGCCCCTCTGCGGTGGGCTCCCAGCGGTAGCTCGTCTCCATCGGGAACGGACCCTGCGCCGTCCGCATCACGAGCGAGCGCCCGGGCTCGAGCGCGATGACCTCGTACGTGTAGGCAAGCCGGCGTCCGAGGAAGTGCGCCACGAACGCGAGTCGCGCGCCGACGCGCATCGGCGGTGGGGTCTCCCACTCGACCGACTCGATGTTCGCGTACCAGGTCGGCGCGTTCGAGGGGTCACCCGCGTACGCGGCTACCTCGGCGACGGGACGGGCGATGACGGTCTCAGTCAGGACATCGATGGACATGCGGCGACGGTACGCGCGCGCCGCTCTCGCCTGTCAAGGCGGACCGAGGCGCCGCTACGCCAGCGGCACCATCGAGGGGGGCGCCGGGACCGCCACGGGCGCGGGCTCGAGGCGATACCCCGCCAGCGAGTCGCCCGGAAGGGCGCTCGGCGGCAGGATCGTGACCTGCACACCAAGGAGCCGCTGCAGGAGCCGCCGATCGTGCTCGCAGCCGGCGGCGTCCGCGGGGGCCTGCAGTCCCCCACCGCCGCGCCGTTCATCGGCGCCGGACACGCGGAGGCAGGGGCATCCCCGCCCCACCAGGTGCACGGCACCCGCAACGTCTTCGACGGGG
>CADEHD010000158.1 GCA_902827055.1 uncultured Chloroflexota bacterium
TCGGCCCACTGCGTCGCTCCGTCGGCGGACCGCAGCGCGCCCTCGAGGGTGGTGGCGATCAACTCGACGTCCTGGCGGGCTGCTCGGATCGCGCGGCCCGCGAACCCATCTCGTTCGAGCGGCACCAGCGTTCCCCGCGCCTCGACGGCCGCCAGGAACGCCCGCGCCAGGGCTTCCGTCTGCTCCACACTCGCCTCCACCTCAGTGCCGGGTGGGCGGGCACCCTGGGCTGTGCGCTGTGACCGACTTCGCGTCGACCGTGCGCGTTGCGCCTGTCGTGCGGCCGATCCCGTTGATCTTGCGGCGGCCGCGGGCGTCGCCTCGACGGCGGGTGCCGTCACCGGAACCACGACAGGCCGCTCGAGCCGCGCAGGGACCGCCTCGGCGGCCGCGACGGCAACCGGGGCAGGCAGCGGCTCGGCCAGCGGCGCGGGCTGCGCCGTCGCGACTGGCGGTACGGCCGGCTCCTCGACGGGCACGACGGCTGATGGCGCGGCGGCCGGAGAGACGGCGGCCGACTCGGCCGCGTCCGCGGCTGCGGCGCCGCGTGCACCCCTCGCGGTCGCCCGCGATTGCCGCCCCGACGCCAATCGAGCGGGTCGCTCGGTCCGTCCGGGTGAGGGTTCGATCTCGGGCGCGGTCGTCTCCGCCTCATCGGCGGACGCCGCGTCGGCATCCGAGGGCGACGCATCGCCGGCCCGCGTTCCGAACGGCGGATTGCCGATGCCAGTGAGCGTGGGGAACGTCATGGTGGTGGTGGACGGCCCTGCGGCGATCCGCACGCGGCCCTCGACGCCGGACGGCAGCCGCACGAGGTAGTCCTCGGCCGGCAGCAACCGACGGAACACGACCGGCAGCTCGAGCTGCCCGCCCCAGTCTGATCCGAAGAAGTCGTCGCGGCGCCAGAGCCGCGCGGAGGCCTTCAGCGACGGTTGCCCCTCGCGCAGGATCTCCAGCAGGCCTTCCCAGACAAGCTCGTTCATGCGGCCTCCCCTACGGGGTGGTGAGCCCTGCGGAGAACGACGTGAAGAACTCGACGATCGAGCTCCCAATCTCCCCGAGCGCCAGCAGGAGCGCCGCGCTGATGAGGCTCAGCAACAGGCCATACTCAGCCATGGTCTGACCGGCTTCCTCGTCGCCGCGCCGACTCGTCCATCGAACCCAGGTCCGGAAAACGCTCACTGTGGATCGCTCCTCGTTCGTCGGGCGGCGCAGGCGCGCCTGCCGTCCCACACTGGCGCCGATGCGTCAGCGGTAGTCGGGTGTTCCCGATGAGCGTCGGCTTTGTTGCTAGCAATCTTCAGTGGAGACGCTAAAGAACTGCGATCCGCCCGCCGATGATTCGCCCAGACGGTACGGATGGGGACACTCGCGGTGGGGTCCCCATCTCCCGGTCGTCGCCGGGCCCGTCGAACGTCGACGCAGCGGTGTCGCTCCATCACCAAACTCGGGGAGCGGCCCCCAGCGAGACCGCCGGGCAACGGCAACCAGGTCCCACCGCAGCGCTAGGGAGTCCCACATGTTCGCTCGCATCAACGACGCTCTCATCCGCGGCTTGGCCGAATACAAGTCGCGCGAAGAGGGCCAGGCCATGGCTGAGTATGGCCTCATCCTTGCCCTGATCGCGGTCGTCGCGATCGCCGCGCTGACGACGCTCGGCACGGGCGTCTCGGCCAAGTTTGGGAGCGTCTCGGCCAAGCTGTAGCCACCCGTAGTCGCAAGGGGCTGCGCAGCTGCGCCTGTGCAGCCCCTTGGGCTTCCCCACCCCGCGACGGGCCCGGCGCGCCGCGCCACCCCCCGACCCCCGTCGACCCGATTCGCAACCCGCATGTCCCGAACGAACGCCAGAGGCGCCGGCTCCTCCGAGCCAGGAATCGCCCACAACCTCTACAGGACGCAACAGACCTGTCGATGATTAGACCGGTGCTCCGGATTGCCACGCTCGTGCGCGGCGCCGGGGGACGCCACCAGGACCTGGATTCCCATGGGGAGTGAGCCATGCGCCCACTGTTTGCTCGACCTTCCATGCTCGGCGCCATCATGGCGCTGCTCGTCGGCGGCGGCGCCTACTCGTACCTCGGCACCGACACTGGGCCCGCCGCACCGCGGGTGACGGTGGTCGTGGCTGCCGAGGACATCGTGGGGCGCTCCAAGATCGCTGCGCCTCAGCTCCTCGTGAAGGACTTCCCCGCAGAGGCGGTGCACCCCCTCGCGGTGCGGACGCCTGACCAGGCGGTGGGCAAGTTCACGCTCGTCCCGCTGCGCGCGGGGGAGCCCCTGATCGCGGCCGACCTGAGCGCGACCCCGGGCAACGGCGACCTCGCAACGCTGGTGCGCGAGGGCATGCGCGCGGTCTCCATCGCGGTCTCCGATGCCGGCGCCGCCGGTGGGTTCATCGCGCCGGGGGACCACATCGACCTCGTCGGGATCTTTGGCGAGGAGCGACTGGCGACCTTCATCGCGTCGGACATCGAGGTGCTCGCGGTCTCGAACGCGCTCATCGGCACCCCGCCTCCGGGCAAGCAGCCGAACGGCAGCCCCAACGCGGTCAACACGACGCTCACGCTCTCGGTAACCCCGGAGATGGCCCCGCGCATCATCGTCGGCGAGACACTGGGGATGATCCGAGTCTCGCTCCGGCGCGCCGGCGACGTCGCCCCGGCCCCGAACGTCCAGGTGAAGCTCGACCAGCTGCTGCAGCCGCTCGCGACGGGGCTCGCCCCTGCCGCGGCTCCCGCGCCCGCAGCCACTCGCTAACTGGGCCAGGACGGACGGGGTCAACCGTGGTCATCAGCGCTTCTCGCAACGATGCCGACTCCACCTCTGAGCGCGCTCTGACGGTTCTCCTCGTCAGCAGCGACCCCGAGGTGATGGAGTCCATGCGGATCGCCCTCTCCGGCCCGGGGTTCCTCTGCGTCGGTGAGGCGTGGCCAGGCATCGATGCCGCGCGTCGTGCCGCCTCCACGCAGCCCGATGTCGTAGTCCTGCACGTCGAGGAGCCGGTCGTTCCGGCGCTCAAGACGGTGCAAGCGATCGCGGAGGCGTGCCCGGCCGGGCTCGAGGTGGTTTCCAGCCTCACCGATATCGATACGGTGCGCCGGGTCATGAACGCGGGCGCGCACGACTTCCTCACGATCCCGCTCACCGACGACGCCCTCCAGGACGCGGTCATCCGCGCGGCCCGCACGGCGGAACGCCGCCGCCACAATGTCTCCGACGACGACCGCTCGCCGGCCGCCACCGCTGCCGGCACGGTGATCAGCGTCGTGGGGCCTCGCGGTGGCGTGGGCAAGACGGTCATCGCAGCCAACCTGGCGATCGAGATCACCCGACTCACCGGGACGGCCGTGGCGATTGCGGACCTCGACCTGCACTTCGGCGAGGTCGCCCTCACCCTCGATGTGCTCGCTCAGACCGGGCTCCAGGACTGGCTGCGCGAGCACGCCGGTCGCCCGAGCGCGCCACTCGCGCGCCATCTGACCGATCACCACTCGGGACTCCGCGTCCTCGCGGCACCGCTCGATTCCTCGCCGGACTTCGAGGTCACGGCGACTGATGTTGCCGACCTCGTGTCGGACCTGAGCGGCACCCATGAGTACGTCATCCTGGACACGCCCGCGTCGCTTACCCAGGCCACGGCGGCGGCCATCGACCTCGCCCCGCTGACCCTCATCGTGACCTCGCCAGACTTGCCGGCGCTGCGCGCCACGCGATTCCTCGTGGAGACGTTGCGCAGCTGGGATATCCCGGATGAGCGCCTGCGGTTGGTGCTGAACCACCCGACCGAGGTGCTGAAGGTCACGCCAGAGGACGTCCTGAATGCCGTCGGCCTCCCGGTGGCGTGGCAGATGCCCTTCGACCAGAACGCGCTGCGAGCGCTGGCCTCGGGCGTACCCGTCAGCGACTTCCGGCCCAATTCGGGCCTGCCGCAGGAACTCCGTGACATTGCCCGGTTCGTGGCCGGTGTCAGCGCGCCACGCCCGGCGCGCAAGCGTCTGTTAGGGGTCTTCTAATGCCGTTGATTCCACGTCCGTCCTACGGCCGCAACGCCCCCGACCCGGGAGGGAGCATCGACGTCTCGGCGCCGACGCCCGCCCCCGCGGCTGCCGACCCTGTGGCGCCGGAGGCCGAGGACGATCTCGACCTCGCTGACCTGGGCGCGATTACCGGCGCCCTCGAGGCCGCCCTCGGCAGCGCACCGGCCGACGAGCCGCGCGCGCCGACCCCGTTCCCGGCTCCCGCGCCACCGTTCGCGACCGCGCCCGCCGTTGCACCCCCAGCCGCCCCAGCACTGGCGGCCGCTCCCGTCTCGCCCTCGGCCGGCGCATTCGGCGAGGCCCAGGCAGCGCCGGCCGCACCAGCAGCGACGCAACCCGCGGCACCGCGTCCCACCTCGGGCCCCACGGCGATGCCGCGACCAACTCCGATGAACAGCCGGCCGACCGCTGGCCAGGGTGCAAGCGCCGAACTTCGCCAGCGCCTGCACCGGGCACTGATCGCGGAGATCGACCAGAGCTCGCTGGCCACGATGCCGCCGTCGGAGGCGCGTGCGTTCGTCGAGGGCGCGGTGCGCCAGCTCATCGAGCGCGAGGTTCCGTCCGCGAAGGCCAACTCACGCGACCGTCTCGTCGAGATGATGGTCGACGATGTCCTCGGCCTCGGGCCGCTGGAGCCGCTGCTTCGCGACCCGACGATCTCCGAGATCATGATCAACGGGTCCAAGCAGGTCTACATCGAGCGCAAGGGAAAGCTCCACGTCGCGCCCGCGGAGTTCCAGGACGACGCCCACGTCGTGCACGTCATCGAGCGCATCCTCGCCCCAACAGGTCGCACGATCGACGAGGCGAACCCGTTGGTCGACACGCGCCTGCCCGATGGCTCCCGCGTCAACGCGGTCATTCCCCCGGCCACGATCAGCGGCCCGCTCCTCACGATTCGAAAGTTCGTGGCGGACCGACTGACCGCCGATGACCTCGTGGCGATGGGCTCGCTGTCCGCTGAGTCCCGCGACATCCTCGCCGCGATCGTGCTGGCTGGTCTGAACATCATCGTCTCGGGCGGCACGGGCTCCGGGAAGACGACGATGCTCAACATCCTCTCGTCGTGGATCCCCGCCGACGAGCGCATCGTGACCATCGAGGACCCGGCCGAGCTGTCGCTCCGCCAGCCGCACGTCGTCCGCCTGGAGGCGCGACCCAACGAACGGGTCAACCCGGTGCACCAGCGCGACTTGCTCCGCAACTCGCTGCGTATGCGCCCCGACCGCATCATCGTCGGTGAGACTCGTGGCGCCGAGGCGTTCGACATGCTCCAGGCCATGAACACCGGTCACGACGGCTCGCTCACCACCATCCAC
>CADEHD010000159.1 GCA_902827055.1 uncultured Chloroflexota bacterium
CCGCGTCAGGGGCACCAGCTCGGCAGTGGCGAAGAGAATCTTCACTGCGCCTCCAGCACGAGCAGCGACCAGCCCTCGACGTCAATCGACGCGCCCACGACATCTCTCGCCGGAGCCATCGGCTCGGCGGTGTCGATCACCACGCTCCAGCGGTCGTCAGTCAGCCCTCGCGGGATCGCGAACGGGCGCGATTCCTCGTGTGCGTTCATCAGGCAGAGGAAGCGGCGATCGAGTGCCTCGTCGGCCCCGTCGGTCGTGGCGTCGATCGCGCCGCGGAGGTACACGATGAAGCCCGGGGCCTCGGCCTGGTGCCAGTCCTCGGGCGCCATGGGGGCGCCGTCCGGACGGAACCACTCGATGTCGCCCAGGTCGTCGCCGCGGCCGGGCGGCGGGGCGTCCTCGCGGAACCAGTGGCGGCGATGGAAGGCGTGATGCTGCCGGCGGAAGCGTGAGAGCCGAGCCACGTACTCCACGAGGTCGCCATCGGCGGAGGCCCAGTCGAGCCACGCAACCTCGTTGTCCTGGCAGTAGGCGTTGTTGTTCCCGCCCTGCGTCCGTCCCAGCTCGTCACCCCCGAGCAGCATCGGAGTCCCCTGCGACAGGAACAGCGTCGCGAGGAAGGCGCGGAGTCGGCGCCCGCGCCGCTCGAGGATGGTGGCGTCCTCGGTGGGACCTTCCGCGCCGGAGTTCCAGGAGCGGTTGTCGTTGTTCCCGTCCGCGTTCTCCTCGAGGTTGGCCTCGTTGTGCTTCCGGTCGTACGCCACGAGGTCCGCGAGGGTGAATCCGTCGTGCGCGGTGATGAAGTTGATGCTCGCCGAGGGGCGACGACCGCTGTTCGCGTAGAGGTCGGCGCTGCCTGTGAACCGCCGACCGAAGTCGGACAGGGTGCCGCCCTCGCCTCGCCAGAAGTCGCGCACGGTGTCTCGGTAGCGACCATTCCACTCGGACCAGAGCGGGGGGAAGTTCCCGACCTGGTACCCGCCCTCGCCGAGGTCCCACGGCTCCGCGATGAGCTTCACGCGGGAGATCACCGGGTCCTGCTGCACGATGTCGAAAAACGCCGAGAGCCGGTCCACGTCATGCAGCTCGCGCGCCAGCGTCGCCGCGAGGTCGAATCGGAAGCCATCGACGTGCATCTCCGTGATCCAGTAGCGGAGGCTGTCCATGATCAGCTGCAGGACATGCGGATGCCGCATGTTGAGCGTGTTGCCCGTGCCTGTGTAGTCGACGTAATGCATGCGGTCTTCGGCGAGGCGGTAGTACGCCGCGTTGTCCAGGCCGCGGAAGCAGAGCGTCGGGCCCTCCTGGCCGCCTTCGGCCGTGTGGTTGTAGACCACGTCGAGGATCACCTCGATGCCCGCTTCGTGGAGGGCGCGCACCGCCTCCTTGAACTCGCGGACCGCGTCGCCGGGACGCCGTGTCGAGGCGTACGCGGCATGTGGAGCGAAGTACCCGATGGTGTTGTAACCCCAGTAGTTCGTGAGCCCTCGCGCGACGTGTGCCCGCTCCGAGATGAAGTGGTGGATTGGCAGCAGCTCGAGCGCCGTGACCCCCAGGCGCTGCAGGTGCTCGATGATCGCCGGGTGCGCGAGGGCGGCGTAGGTGCCTCGCTGGCGCGGTGGGATTGCCGGGTGGCGCTGCGTGAGGCCGCGCACGTGCGCCTCGTAGATCAGCGTGTGTTGCAGTGGGGTGCGAGGTGGGCGGTCGCGCCCCCAGTCGAAGTAGGGCGCGGACACCACGCTGCGAGGCACGAAGGGCGCGCTGTCCTCCGTGTTGATCGTGAGTGGGTCGTCCTGCAGGTGTCCGTAGACCGCCGGCACCCAGCGCACCTCGCCCTCGATGGCCCGCGCGTACGGGTCGAGGAGCAGCTTCTGGGGGTTGCTGCGGTGCCCCTCGGCCGGAAGCCATGGTCCGTGCACGCGGAAGCCGTATCGCTGACCGGGGCCCACGCCCGGGAGGTAGGCGTGGTGACAGTACGCCGTCACCTCGGGCAGACGGAGGCGCTGCTCGCGGCCGACCTCATCGAAGAGGCAGAGCTCCACGAACTCGGCCGCTTCCGAGAAGACCGCGAAATTCGTGCCGTCGCCATCCCACGTGGCGCCCAGGGGGTACGGCTCGCCGGGCTGGAGGCTGGGAACGCTCGATGTGCTCATCGGCGGCTCACTCGAGCGCGCTCGCTGCACGCGGACCGGTGAGGACGACCGTCGGCCGTGCGAGGCGCATCGGGCATCCTCTCCGCGTGGCGCCGTGCCGAGCGCTGAGCGACAGCTCGTGGACTACTCGGCGGCGGATCCCTGCGACGGCGCCGCAGGGGGATATGTCTGGAACCCACTGTCCGTCGCACGGCCCTCCGGGTCAATCGGCGTTCCCCGGAGCGCCCCTTCAGCACGCCCAATACAAGACGTAACGACGCACTCACAGGCCCCCCACGTGGTCGCACGAGTTCGCGCGGTGCCCACGATCCACGGCCAGGCAGTACCGTCTGCTTACGGCACGGCGGACCCGGTCCGCGTTGGTCCTCCTGCGAGGAGCAGAACGTGAACGAGTACCCGGACGGCGGAGGTCCCAGCACGCTGGCGATGGTGCTCGCGGGCGGGGAGGGACGGCGGCTGCATCCCCTGACCGTCGACCGCGCGAAGCCCGCGGTGCCCTTCGGTGGGCACTACCGCCTCATCGATTTCGCCCTGTCGAACCTGGTCAACGGCGGCTTTCGCCGCATCGTGGTGCTCACGCAGTACAAGAGCCACAGCCTCGGGCTGCACATCTCGCTGACCTGGCGGCTGTCGCCGTTCCTCGGGAACTTCGTGACGGCGGTGCCCGCGCAGATGCGCCAGGGACCTCGCTGGTTCCTCGGGTCTGCGGACGCGATCTTCCAGAACCTGAACCTCATCGACGACTACCGCCCCGAGTACGTCCTCGTGTTCGGCGCCGATCACATCTATCGCATGGACCCACGCCAGATGCTGCGACAGCACATCGAGACTGGCGCCGCGGTCACCATCGCGGCCATTCGGGTCCCCCGCTCGCAAGCCAGCGCCTTCGGCGTCATCGAGACCGGCACGACGACGAAGATCGCCTCCTTCCGCGAGAAGCCCGACGACCCTGCGGCGCTGGTCGACTCCCCAGACGAGTCGTTCGTCTCGATGGGCAACTATGTGTTCTCCACCGAGGCGTTGCTGACGCTCCTCCACGAGGACTCACGCGACGAGACGTCGAAGCACGACATCGGCGGCGACCTCGTGCCGCGGCTCGTCGCGGCGGGCGAGGCGCACGCGTACGACTTCTCGCGGAACATCGTGCCGGGCGAGGTGCCGGGGCCCAGCCGCTACTGGCGCGACGTCGGGACCGTGGACGCCTACTACGACGCGCACATGGACCTCGTGTCGCCACTGCCAGCGTTCGACCTCTACAACGAGTCCTGGCCCGTGCACACGTGGTTCCCGGCCGCCCCGGCCGCAAAAGTGGGGCGTGATCCCGAGGTCGGTCCGTCGAGCGTGAACGACTCGCTCCTGTGTGCCGGCGTGATCGTGTCGGGCGCGCACGTGCAGGGTTCGGTGCTCTCGCCGGGCGTCGTGATCGAGCCCGGCGCCAGCGTGGTCGGGTCGGTGCTGCTCGAGGGCGTCCGGGTCAGCGCGGGTGCCCGCCTCCAGCGCGCGATCATCGACAAGAACGTCCTCGTGCCACGCGGCGCCGAGGTGGGGTTCGATCACGCGGCCGATGCCGCGCGCGGCCTCTCGATCTCGCCCGCGGGGATCGTGGTGGCTCGGAAGAAGTACCGCTTCGAGGTCGGGTAGGCGCCCGCCGAGGGGCGCCCTGGGCCAGCGCTAGACGGGAGCGCGCGCCAGGTCGTAGTAGGCGTCCGCGTACTCGCGCACCATCCGCGAGGCGGTCAGGAACGCCCCCAGGCTGCCCCACGCATCGCGCATCCGTGCGAGCCACGCATCCGAGGTGCCACCTCGGCCGTCGGCGTAGAAGAGCGGAATCACCTCGTGCTCGAGGATGTCGAGCAGCGATGCCGCCTCGAGCTGGTTGCGCAGGCCCGGATCGCCTACCTCTGCCGAGGGGATCGCCCAGCCGTTGCGCCCGTCGAACGCCTCGTCCCACCAGCCGTCCATCGTCGAGAGGTTCAGCGAGCCGTTGAGGGCGGCCTTCATCCCGCTCGTGCCGCACGCCTCGTGGGGACGAAGCGGGTTGTTTAGCCAGACGTCGGCCCCGGCGACCAGCATCCGCGCGACGGCCATGTCGTAGTCCGGGATGAAGACCACGCGACCGTGGCTCGCCGGATCGTGCGCGAATTCGAGCAGGTCGCGCAGCAGGGCCTTGCCTTCACCGTCGTCCGGGTGCGCCTTCCCCGCCAGTATGAACTGGATGGGGAGGTCTGCGTTCGCGAGCAGCGCCTCGATACGGGGGCGGTCGTGCAGGAACAGCGTCGCGCGCTTGTACGGCGCGAACCGGCGCGCGAACCCGATCGTCAGCGCCGCCGGGTCGAGGTTGGCGGCTGGCGCTTGCCGTCGCGCGAACGCGAGGAGCGCGCCTCGCGCCGCGATGCGCTCGGAGCGCAGCGCCTCCGCCGGGATGGCCTCGATGCCCGCCCATGCCGAGGCGTCGCCGGTCGCCCAGCGCGGCCCCAGCGCCTCATCGAACCGCTCCTGGAGTTCGCGGCGCACCCAGCTGCGGGCGTGTACGCCGTTGGTCACCGCGAAGATGCGGTCGCCGCCCTCGATGCCCGCGAACAGATCGCGACTCACGCCACCGTGCAGCTGCGACACGCCGTTCGCCCGGCCAGTGAGCCGCAGACAGAACGCCGCGAGGTTGAACACCCCCGGCGGGTCGGAAGGCATCCGGCCCAGCGCCAGCAGCTCAGCCTCCGGGATCCGATGACGCCGCGCCCATGACCCGAGGTAGCGATGCACCAGGTCGTCGTCGAAGCGATCGATGCCGGCCGGTACGGGAGTGTGCGTCGTGAAATTGGCGCGCTCGCGCACGTGCTCGATGGCCTCCGCCAACGAGTCGCCGTGTGCCAGTGCGTCGTGCAGCAGCTCGAGGAGGAGGAACCCCGAGTGCCCTTCGTTCAGGTGGTAGGCGTCGGGGTAGATCCCCAGCGCCTGCAGCGCGCGCACCCCGCCCACGCCCAGCACGACCTCCTGGTCGAGGCGGTGCTCGCGGTCTCCGTGGTAGAGGCGGTCCGTGACCCCGCGCAGCTCCGGCGCGTTCTCGGGCAGGTGTGTGTCGAGGAGGTAGAGCGGCACCGTGCCCACGTCGACGCGCCACGCGGCCACCAGCACCGCGTGCCCGTCGAGCTGGACACGAACGCGGACGCCAGTGTCGCGCACGCCGGCGAACTGGGGCGTCG
>CADEHD010000160.1 GCA_902827055.1 uncultured Chloroflexota bacterium
TGGAAGGAGCTCCGCGTGGAGTTCCCGGACCAGCCGATCAAGCTCTACTTCCCCGGCACCGACTCCGGCACCTTCGACTACTTCCGCGAGGCCATCATCACCTCGACGGGGCAGCACCGCGGCGACGGCACGGCCTCCGAGGACGACAACGTGCTGGCGCAAGGGCTGGAGAACGACCCGAACGCCATCGGGTACTTCGGCTTCGCCTACTTCCTCGAGGCGGGCCAGAAGCTGAAGGCTGTGGAGATCGACAACGGCAGCGGCTGTGTCGCGCCCACCTTCGAGAACGCGCTGAGCGGGAAGTACAGTCCCCTCTCGCGAGGGCTGTTCGTCTACACGCGCGAGAGTTTGCTGAAGGAGCGCGCCGAGGTCCGCGGATTCGCGGCGTACTACCTCGAGAACACGAACGCGTTGGCGAAGGAAGTCGGCTACATCTCGTTGCCGCCGGAGCTGCTGCGGGAGCAGCAGGCGAAGATCCGCCCGTTCCTGAGTGCCCGCCTTCCCTAGTCGGGGAGGGCGACGGGTACTAGGCTGAGTCGTCCGCGCGGGCGGGGGATGGTGACGGGGGACGCGTGCAGGGAACCCTGGAGCGAACGCCGCCCGCGGGCCTGTACCGCCGTCGGCGGTTTGGCCGGCCGGGCGAGGACCTCATCAAGCTCGCGCTGGTGGCGTGCGGGATGGTCTCGCTGCTGGCGATGGTGCTCATTCTCGGCGTGCTGGTCGAGGGTGCGGCTGAGTTCTTTCGTGAAGTACCCGTCACGAAGTTCTTCCACATCGGCGAGTGGCAGCCGTTCTTCGAGCCGATCGACTTCAGCATCTGGGAGCTGGTTGCCGGCACGCTGAACGTCGTGCTGTGGTCGCTGGTGCTCGCCGTGCCGTTCGGCCTCGGGTCGGCGATCTACCTTGGGGCGTATGCGCCGCCCCGTGTGCGGGCCGTGCTGAAGCCATTCCTCGAAGCGCTGGCGAGCGTGCCGACCGTGGTCTACGCGTACTTCGCGCTGACCTTCATCACGCTCGACGTGCTGCGCCCACTGCTCGGGGACCGCATCGACGTGTTCAACCCCCTGGGCGCGAGCATCGTCATGGCCGTGATGATCCTCCCGACGATCGCGTCGATCTCCGAGGACGCGATGCATAACGTGCCCCGCGAGCTGCACGAGGGCGCATACGCCCTGGGCGCGACGCGGCTCGAGGTTGCCGTCCGCATCGTGCTGCCGGCCGCGTTCTCGGGCGTGATGGCGTCGATCCTGCTCGCCATCGCGCGCGTCGTCGGCGAGACCATGATCGTGGCGGTGGCGGCCGGATCCACGCCGACCCTCACGCTGTCGCCGCTGACCGGCATTCAGACTATGACGGGCTACATGCTGCAGGTCGGACTCGGGGATGCCGCGCGTGGGACCATCCAGTACTCGTCCCTGTTCGCTGTCGGGATGATGTTGATGCTGATGACCCTGAGCTTCAACATCGCCGCCCAGATCCTCGTGACGCGATACAAGGAGCAGTACGAATGAGCGCGGGCATCGCGCCGGTGGAGCGCTTTGCGAGCAGCCCGCAGCTGCGGCGGCGCCAGCGGCTGTCCGAGGTGTCCCGCTGGGTATTCCTGGTGACGACGCTGGCGGCGCTCGGCGTGCTGGTGTTCCTCGGGATCGACGTGATGCGAGTTGGGTCCGACCGCCTCGGGCTCGACTTCTTGACCTCGTATCCGTCGCGCCGGGCAGCCGACGCCGGACTGCGCTCGTCGATCCTCGGGTCCGCGTGGATCCTCGGGATGACGCTGCTGTTCACGGTCCCGATCTCGGTGGGCACCGCCGTGTGGATCGAGGAGTTCGCGCCACGGAACCGCTTCATGGACTTCGTGAAGCTCAACCTCGCCAATCTCGCCGGTGTGCCCAGCATCATCTTCGGCGTGCTTGGCCTCGTCGTGTTCTCGCGGCTCCTCGGCCTGGGTCCGAGCCTGTTGACGGGGGCGCTGACGCTCTTCCTGATGATCATGCCGATGACCGTGATTGCCGCGCAGGAGGCGATTCGGCAGGTGCCCAGCGGGCTCCGCGAGGGCGCGCTTGCGCTCGGGCTGACCGACTGGCAAACCACCTGGTACCAGGTGCTGCCCTACGCGGCGCCCGGGATCCTGACCGGTGTCATCCTTGGCGTGTCGCGCGCGGCGGGCGAGACGGCGGCCCTGATCATGATTGGCGCGTTCGCGTTCATCGCCTTCGATAACACATCGGTGTTCGACAGCTTCACGACGTTGCCGATCCAGATCTACAACTGGACCGTGCGTCCGCAACCCGCGTTCCAGGAGATCGCCGCCTCCGGGATCATCGTCCTGATGGGGATCGTGCTGGCGTTCAACATCCTGGCGGCGATTCTGCGCGAGCGCTTCCGCCGGTAGCGTCCGCTCGAGGATCAGGCGCGGGATACACGCAGCGCGACATCTGTTAGCCTCGATGCCTATGGCCACCATGACCGACGCCCGTCAGCTCGCCCGCCAACGCCTGACGCGTGAGCGCGGGTTCGTGACCAAGAACTGGGGCAGTCGGATCCCCATCGCGATGGTGTACCCGAACTCGTACTACATCGGGATGTCCAACCTTGCGATGCAGACCGTGTACTCGCTGTTCAACGCCTACGAGGAACTCGTCTGCGAGCGCGCGTTCTACGACCCCCCGGGCAAGGGCGGGCGCCACCCCTCGCCGGTGGTGTCCATGGAGTCACAACGCGGGCTCGGTGACTTCGCCGTCATCGCGTTCACCCTTTCCTACGAGTACGACTACTTCAACATGGTCCAGTGCCTGCGGGCCGCTGGCATTCCGCTGCGCGCAGCGGAGCGCGATGAGCGCCACCCGCTGGTGATCGCCGGCGGCGCGTGCATGCTCACGAACCCGGCCGGCGTCGCGCCCTTCCTCGACGCCGCCGTCATTGGCGAGGGCGAAGAGGTCATCCCGGGCCTCGTCGGGGCGTGGCAGGACGGGCTCTACGGCTCGCGCGCCGAGCTCCTCGACGAGATGGCGAGGATTCCCGGGATCTACGTGCCGCAGCGCCCGCCACAGTTCGGGGCTGTCGAGCGCCAGTGGGTGCAGGACATCGCCAGCACCGAGGCGCACTCGACGATTCTGACGCAGGACACCGAGCTGTCTGACATGACGCTGGTCGAATGCGCCCGCGGGTGTGGTCGCGGCTGCCGCTTCTGCATCGCGGGATACGTCTTCAGGCCGCCCCGCTACCGCCCCGCCGAGCAACTGCTCGAGGTCATCGAGCACTCGCTCCAGCACTCGAACAAGGTGGGCCTGCTGGGCGCGGCCGTGGCGGACCACCCGGACCTGTCGGAGATCGCGGTGCGAGCGCACGAGATGGGCGCGCGCGTCTCGATTTCCTCGCTGCGCGTCGACAACCTCGATGCGCGCGTCCTGGGCGCCATCGCCGCGGGCGGCACGAAGACCGTCACGGTCGCGCCCGAGGCCGGCTCCGAGCGCCTGCGCCTGGCTATCAACAAGGGCGTCTCTGAGGAACAGGTCCTCGACGGCGCGTCGCTCGTCGGCGAGTCCGGGGCAGCGCGCTTCAAGCTGTACTTCATGTGCGCCCTCCCGGGCGAAGAGGACGCCGACCTTTACGAGATGGCGCGCCTCGGCAACGCGATCAAGCAGCGCCTCGACGCCGCGGGGAATGGCACGCGCGTCGTGATGGCCGTGAGCCCGCTCGTCCCGAAGCCGTGGACCGCGTACCAGTACCAGCCCGCGATCGATGTCGGCCTCGCGAAGCAGCGCCTCGGAGTGCTGCAGCAGCACCTGGTGCCCGGCGTGGAGCTGCGTTCCGACTCGCCGATGACCGCCCGCATCGACGACGTGCTGTCGCGCGCCGACGATCGGCTCGCCGACATGCTCGAGTGGATGCCGGACGACTCGCTCGGCACGTACCGGCGCGCCATCAAGGAGTTCGGCCTCGACGGCGAGTTCCCGTGGCGCACGGAGAAGCCGCCGTGGCACATCGTCGACATCGGGATGACCGAGCGCTTCCTCCTCCGCGAAATGGACAAGCACGAGCGACTTCGGCGCACGATTCCGTGCCCCCCTCCCGAGGTCGGCTGCAAGCTCTGCGGAGTCTGCTGACGCGAGATCGCACGCGGTCCGGGTGCACGCCCGGCCTGCTGAGACCGCCTGCGAGTCAGCCCACGAGGGGCCGCGTCGGGCCGCCGGCAAGCTGCTCGAGTTCCACGGCGAGGCGAATCGCCACGGCGTCGTGCCAGCGGCGTGCGATCACCTGCACCGCGATCGGCAACCCCTCGGGCGAACGGCTGAACGGCACCACCGTCGCCGGCTGACCCGTGAGGCTCCACGGCAGCGTGTAGACGTACTCCTCGCGGCCCCACTCGCCGTGGGCCGGGGCGGGGCGTGCCGCCGTCGGGGACAGGATCGCATCGAACCCCGCCATGAAGACCGCCATCGAGCGGCTGAAGCGCTCCCACTCGAAGCGACCGCGCTCGATGGCCTCCGCAGAGAGCGGGGTCGCGCGAGGCGGACGCCATTCCTCGAAGGAGAGCGACTGGATACGCGCCCAGTAGTGCTCCGTGATCGGCAGCGACTCCTCCAGGCGCGGCGGAGTGACCTCGACCACGTCGCACCCGAGCTCCGCGAGTGCGCGCGCTGCCGCCTCAACTGCCCGAACGGTCTCGGGCGTGGGAGACGTTCCGGGCATCGCGACGAACCACCCCACGCGGAGGCCGCGCACGGACACCGCCCCGGCCTCACCGAGCGCGACCGGCACGCTCCCCGGGTCCGCGGGATGCTCCCCGGCGATCACGCGGAGCACCAGCTCCAGGTCCCGCGCCGAGCGCGCCAGCGACCCGATGGTCGTCCGTGGGTCAGACAGGTGGCCGATGCGCGGGTAGTGCCCCGTGTTCGGCACGAGGCCCGTCGACGGTTTCAGGGCCGCCACGCCACAGCAATGGGCCGGCCAGCGGATGCTCCCGCCGGAGTCGCTCGCGAGACCGATCGGTGAGCCGCCGGAGGCGACGAGCGCCGCTTCGCCACTGCTGCTGGAGCCCGGCGTGCGGGTGGTGTCATGCGGGTTGTTCGGCCTCGGGTGCAGGGGGGCGCCATCGGTGACCGCCGTCTTGCCGAGGATGATCGCGCCGGCCGCTCGCATCCGCGCCACAGCCACCGCGTCGTGGGGCGGGATGTAGTCGGCACGATGCGCGAAGCCTGCGTCGCAGACCAGGCCGCCCACTTCGATCCAGTCCTTCACTGTGCAGGGAACGCCGGCGAGCG
>CADEHD010000161.1 GCA_902827055.1 uncultured Chloroflexota bacterium
GTTCATTCTCGTAATTCTCGCTCTACAAACTCAAGTTTCGGCCCAAAGAACTGACCGCGGCGTCGACGAGCGCGGGAGTGGCGACTGCCGCCACCGTCGCGACGAGGACGACGAGGGCGGCACTGAGAAGCACGGTCCATCGCATGTCAGGCTCCCAGGGTGCATCGTGCACCGGCATGGTGGTCGATCGGGACAGGTGGGCGGTCCGCACTGTAGCGGGAGGGGTGCCTCCGCGACAGCCGCGGGTGTGGTCGAGGGGTGGCGCGCGGCCGAGGGCTCGCCCGCCCGGCTAGTGCGAGGCGCGCGCCTGGGGACTGCGTGGTTCGAGCGCCTCGAGCCCGTGGCGGGCGAGCAGCGGCCCGTCCTCGAGCAGCGTGGCGCTGGGGCCGTCGGCCACGACTCGACCTTCGTCCATGATCACCGTGCGCGGGAGGAGGTCTCTCGCGAGGGCAAGGTCATGCGTCGAGATCAGCATCGTCCGGTCGAGGCGCGCGAGGAGCTGGATGAGCTCGCGGCGCGCGGCTGGGTCGAGGCTCGCGCTCGGCTCGTCGAGGGCGAGGATGGGCGCGCCCATGGAGAGGACGGTGGCGATCGCGACTCGGCGCTTCTGCCCGAGGCTCAGGTGATGGGGCGCACGCGCCTCGTACGCCTCCATCCCGACATCGGCGAGTGCACGGCGCGCCCGCGCCAGCACCTCGTCGGGTGGGAGCCCCATGTAGAGCGGTCCATATGCGACGTCCTCGAGGACCGTGGGTGAGAAGAGCTGGTCGTCCGGGTTCGAGAAGAGGAGGCCGACCTGCGCGCGGACGGCCTTCACGGTGGAGTCGGTCAGCGGGAGGCCGAGGACGCGGATGTCGCCTCGCCCGCGGAGAATGCCGACCAGGTGCAGCATCAGCGTCGACTTGCCGGCGCCATTGGGCCCGAGGAGCGCGACCTTCTCGCCGGGTTCGATGCGCAGGCCGAGGCCGCGCAGCGCCTCCGTGCCGTCGGGGTAGGCGAACCGCAGCTCGCCTATCTCGATGGCGGCCGCGCCGGTCGCGGCGGCCGCGGGTCCTCGAGAGGCCGGTGACGCCGGCGCGGCGTCGCGGCCTGTGCCGATGCTCGACGTCACAGCTGCCCCGCCACGTGCACCGTCGCGGCGGCCAGCACCACAGCCGCGCCAACGGCGATCTGCCCGAGGCGCAGCGGTGGGTTTTCGAGGAAGCGCGGTTCGCCGTCGTAACCACGTGCCTGCATCGCGGCGTACACGCGCTCGCCGCGGTCCACGCTGCGCGAGAAGAGCGAGCCGACCATGTGCCCGGCGACGCTCGCTCGCCAGCGGACGGTGCCACCGCTGCGATGTCCGGGCAGCTCAGCGCTGCGTGAGTCGCGTGCACGCATCATCCGCACCCCCTCGTCACCAACGACGTGCAGGTAGCGGTACGTGAAGAACACGGTCGCGACGAGCAGCCGCGGCAGGCGCAGCGCGCGGAGTCCGCGCAGGAGCTCGGATGCGGGGGTCGTCGAGGTCAGCAGCACGCCGACGAGTACCGCGAGCCACGACTCGAGCAGGATCGAGCCGACGGCGACCAGGCCGTCACGACTCGCATCCCAGTCGAGGACCGGGATCGTGAGCACGGCCTCGCCGGGCTGGGTGAAGGCGAGCGGTACGGCGGCGAGCACGAACGGCAGCGCGAGGAGCGAACGCCCCAGCACGGCGATCGGGGAGAGGCGAGAGATCAGGATGCCGAGCGCGATCGGGACGGCCAGGAACGCGAGCACGCCCCAGTCGCCCGGCCTCGTGAGCGTGATGGCGAGGATGTACGCGAGCGCGGTCGGGAGCTTGACGCGCGCATCGGCGCGGTGCAGCGTGCTTTCGCGGTGCTGATAGCGGTCGCGGAAGGCGGCAGAGAGCGCCACGCCATCGACTCCTTGTCCCGTGCCGCATGCGGACGGCGCTCCGTCAGTCCCGCGGTTGTGGGTCGCTTCCGGTCCTCGTCGGCGTGTCGGGTGCCGCGCGTCGCGCGAGGATCCTCGCGACGGTGAGCGTTCCGCCCGTGACCACCGCGATGCCGATCAGGCCGGCGAGGACGGTGCTCACGCCCTCGTTGGCGACGCCGGGCACGCTGTAGTCGGGCAGCACCTCGAGGGGTGCGTCGCGCGCGCGATCGAGGAATCCCTGGTCTTCGGCGACCTTTTCGAGCCCGTCGGGATCGCTCGAGGCCAGCGGGGAGACGAGGGCGACCGCGGCCGCGATCGCGATGCCGATGAGCAGGAGCCGCAGGTTGCTTCGGTGCATCGACTACCCCTCGTGCAGGGCCGGCTGCCGGCGCAGCAGATCGGGGCGGGTGCCGCGCACGAACCCAAGCGCCGCCACCGTGATCAGCCCCTCGCCGATCCCGATCAGAGCGTGCACGCCGATCATCGCGGGGCCGACGACGCGCAGCGGCGACGTCCCGGACGCTGCCAGCTCCACTGCCGTGGCGATCGCGGCGGCCTCGACGGCCACCCACGCCGCGACGAACCCCGCGATCGTGGGGCCGGTCGCGCTCGTGCCGCCGAGGCGCGAGAGGGCCCCGTAGCAGGCCGCGCCGACCAGCGAGGTGATCACGCCCATGTTGAGGACGTTCACGCCCAGCGCGAGCAGCCCCCCGTCCTGGAAGAGCAGCGCCTGGAGCCCCACGACCGCCGTCATCACCACGATCGCGGACCACGGACCGAGCAGTATCGCGGCAAGTGCCCCGCCGAGCAGGTGTCCGGACGTGCCTCCCGCCACCGGGAAGTTGATCATCTGGGCGGCGAAGATGAACGCCGCGAGGACGCCCATGAGGGGCACCGCGCGGTCATCGAGTTGCCGATTGGTCATCCGAACGGCGATCGCAATCGCCACGCCCGTGAGGAGGTACCCGGCGAGGGCGATCGGCACGCTGACGAAGCCATCGGGGATGTGCAGCGCCGGGCCTTCGAGGGCGCCGACGATGACCGAGGGGGCAACAGCGGCCACGGTGTACCCCTCCGACAGACCCGCCCGGACGGGAAGGCACTCGCGCGCCAGATTCGAGGCAACGCGCGCATCCGAGACGCACGCTGGATCGGCGTGGCCCGCAGCGTAGATGCGTCGAGAACGATTTGCAAATTGTCGCGACTAGGCGGAGGTCAGCCCTGGCGGCAATCTTCGCACTCGCCACGCAGGGCAAGGTGCGCGAGCGCCGGGCGGAAGGCCGTCCGCCGCTCGATGCTGCGCCCGAGGGGCTCGAGCAGCTCTGCGGGCAGCACCTGGTCGGCGCCGCAGCGGTCGCAGATGAGGTGCGAGTGCGCGTGTGCCACGCCCCCCACCCATTCGAAGGTGACGGTCGCGCTCGGCAGGCGGATGGCGCCGACAAGCCCCACGCCCTCGAGGGTCTCCAACGTGCGGTACACGGTCGACGGACTGAGGGCCCCGAGCGCCAGCTCGCGCTCGATCCAGTCGCCGAGCTCGTCCACGCTCCGGTGCCCGCCGAGGGTCTGGAGCGCATGGATCACCGCGTTGCGCGCAACGGTGGAACGAAGACCCGCGGACCGCAGCAACTGTGGAGTGTCGCTCATGCTACTCATCGCAGGTGAGAATACCAGACGGCGGAGCGCAGGGCTGAGGTCGCGGCGCGGGTCGCACTACGAGGAGCCGGAGCCCTCGCTCTTGCCTGTCTCCTGCGCCGGGCGGGCGTCGTCGTCGGGCGCGGGCTTCCTGGTGAGCTCTGCCGCGAGCGCCTCGGCGGCCTGCCGGAGGCCGGGGCTGACGTTCCGACCGATCGCACCCTGCGCGACGTGCAGCCCGGCGGCCTTCAGCTCCGCCTCGTGGTCCTGGGCGTAGTCAGCGGCCCGACGAGCGGCGCCGCGGAGGTGGGGCTCGGCGGCGCTTGCGGCTGCTCGGACCTGCGACGCGATTCGATCGAGGGCGGGCTGGGCCGCGTGTTGCGCGTGCTCGATGGCGTCTCGCGCCGCGCGCTCGGCGCCCGGCCGGCGATCGGCGGCCACGATGCGCGCTGCCCGCGCGAGGTTCCGGGCGCGGCGCGCGAGGTCGCCGAGGCCGCGCGGCCCGTCGGCACCCAGGGTCGCGTCGGGGGCGTTGGGTGAATCAGGGTTCGACGTGTCCATGGGGTCCTCGATTGGTACGTACCCAGTGTAGCCTCGCGTGCGGCCGGCTCAGCGGGGCCGCCAGTGCGATACTCCCGGGCCTAGCGCCCAGCGAATCGAGGTTGTCGATGCAGCTCGCAGTCCAGTATCCCGCCGACGCGCTCGGGTCGAGCCCGGCGAACCTCCGCGGCTTCGTCCAGGCCGCCGAGGCGGCCGGTTACGCGCGCCTCGTCCTCCCCGAGCACGTCCTGGGCGCCGATCCGGATCGGCCGGGAGGTTGGTCCGGGGCGTACACCTACCGCCACGAGTGGCCGGAGCCGTTTGTCACGTTCGGCTTTGTCGCCGCGGTCTCGGAGCGGATCGAGCTCATGACTGGTGTCCTGATCCTGCCTCAGCGACAGACTGTGCTGGTCGCGAAGCAGGCCACCCAGGTGGACGTGATGTCAGGGGGACGCCTGGTGCTGGGAGTGGGTACCGGATGGAACGCCGTCGAGTACCACGGGCTCGGGCAGCCGTTTCGTCCGCGGGCGCGTCGCATCGAGGAGCAGGTCACGCTGCTGCGGCGGCTCTGGAAGGAGCCGGTCCTGACGTTCGATGGTGAGTTCGATCACGTCGATGCAGCCGGGCTGAACCCGCTCCCGCTCCGAGGTGACATCCCGATCTGGATGGGGGGCAGCACGCCGCGCACGCTCGATCGCATCGGGCGGCTGGCTGATGGCTGGTTCCCGCTGCTCCTCCGTCCCGACGCGACCGCCGAAGGCATCGCGCGGATCGGCGAGGCCGCAACCGCGGCCGGGCGCGATCCGGCGGCGATCGGGGTGATGTGCATGGTCACGGAGACCGGCAACCTCGAGAAGCAGGTGGAGATGGCGAAGCGTTACGAGGGCGCGGGCGCGACGCACCTGGTGCTCTCGGTGCAGTCGGACCCGACGCTGATCCGCCTCGAGCAGCACGTTGATCGCTTCACGCGGTTCGCTGAGGCCGTGCGCCGCGCCTGAGGGCTTCTCCCCCGCGCGCTCGGCTCGGCGCGCCTGATGCGACGCCCTGCCGAGGGCGGTGCTCCGCCCAGACCGCCCCGCCTCGAATGCGCCGATTCGCCTCCGCCTGTGGGCGCCCGGCGAGGCCGGGACGGCGTGGGCCGCATGGCGCCACCCGGCGCTTTG
>CADEHD010000162.1 GCA_902827055.1 uncultured Chloroflexota bacterium
TCGCTCATCGAAGTTGGGCGCGTCCTGCGGGTGACCGACGCGCCGACACCTCGCGCCATCACGCCCCGGCCTCCGCCGCCACGCAGCACCCTCGAGACGCTGGCGTTGCCGTTCGGCATCACGCCTGAGGCGGCCCAGCTTGGGGTAGCGGTTGCCGCGATTCCGATCGCGCTGGGGGCGTTCCTCGTCGTTGTGAGTTCGGCCATCAGCATCGTGCTGCGCGGCGTTCGCGCGCTGCGGCGACTGAGTGAGAGCGTGCTTCGGCGGGCGGGGACTCGAGTCGATTCGACCTCGGGCGACGAGGCCGCGCCGCTGGCGCCAGTCATCGTCTTCTCGACGCGGACGGCCGTGGCAGCGGAGCGAACGCGACCCGACTCGGGGGCCCCGGCCGCGGAGCGCCGCGCGCGTCGCCTGCCAGCGATCTCGCTCGGCAGCACGGCGCAGTACGGCGGTGCGCTGCGGCGCGCGGGGACCGAGGTGCGACGCGCGTCGAGCGTTGCCGTCGCCCGCCTCCTGGCGGGCGGCGTGGCGTTGCTCACGCGGCTGCGAGGCGCCACCGCCCCCGACGGCGCCCTCGGGCAGCGGCTCCGCAGCGGACGCACATCCCTGGAGCAGGGACTGCAGGATGCCCGCCTCCGACAGCAAGGGTTCGCGCCGGGTGGTGCCTTCTGGGTGCGCGGCAGCGCGCTGATGCGGCTCGGAACGCTCGACGCCGCGGAAGCCCACTATCGGACGGGCCTGGAGGCCAGTGGCCGCCAGGGCTGGTCGCTGGAGACGGCGCGCTGCCTGCGGCAGTTAGCGCGCATCTCGGAGTCCCGGGGCGACCTCGAGCAGGCCCGTGAGCAACTGGCCGAGGCGCTCGCGCTGGCGATGGCGCACCGGGATGGTGCGACGCTCGCGCATGAACTCGCCGCCAGCATCGCGGCCACGGCCGACGCTGCGACCCGCAGCGGCGCGGCCACAAGCCTGTGACGAGCGCGGTCGCACCCCGCGACGCCACCTCGCCGCCTCGCCTGCGACTCGAGCCGCGCTGGCGCCGCGTCGACGTGGTCGTCGTCGTCACGTTGATGGGTGCGTTGCTGGTTGCGCAGCAGGTGCTGCGCGCCATGACCGATGACGGCCAGGACTACTGGGGGCCGGCGGGAGTCGCGCTGGCCATGTTCCCGACGATGACGTGCGGGGGCGTCGTGTTGTTCCTCGCGCGGCGGCGCCGACTCAACCTGCGCGAGCTCGGCTTCACGAGGCCACTGAGCTGGCGCCCGTCCCTCGTCGCCTGGATCGGGTCGATTGCCGCAGGCCCCGCGTTTGCCGGAGTCGTCGCGATCTTCGGGGTGCAGGCGTGGGAGCCGTTCCGGTTGCTCGAGCTATACAGCCCGGCCGCCGTGCGTTCCGTCGCCGCAGTCGGCTGGTACGCCCTTGGCGTGGTGGTCATCGCGCCGTTCGTCGAGGAGCTCGTCTTTCGCGGCCTGCTCTATCGCGCGTTCCGCCAGCGCTGGGCGCTCGCGCCCGCGCTCGCTCTGTCCGGCATCGTCTTTGCCGCCGCGCACTTCGATGCGCTGACGTTCGCGCCGCTGCTGTTCGTCGGGGTCCTCCTCGGATGGGCGTACGAGCGCTCCGGGTCGATCTGGGGATCCATCGTCCCGCACGCGGGACTGAACCTCCTCACCCTCATCGCGCTGCTCGCGAGGGCTGGATGACCTACGCCGACCTGTTGCTGCTCGCCTTCGTCGCATGGCTCGCGGTGATCGCAGCGATCGATGTACGGATGCACCGTGCCCCGAATCGGATCGTGTACCCATCGATCGTGCTCGCGGCGCTCGCGCCGATCCCGCTCGGGTGGCCCGCCGTCGTGCAGGCCCTGGGCGGTGGCGTGCTCGCGTTTGCGTTGCTCGCGATCGTCGTCCTGGCAGGCCGAGGGCGGATGGGCGCCGGCGACGCGAAGGTGGGGGCCGTGGCCGGCCTCGCCGTTGGCGCGAGCGGTGTGCCCACGCTGCTGGCAACGGCGTTCATCGGCGGGTCCGCGTTCGCCCTGGTGATGCTCGGGCTGCGAGTCCGCACGCGCCACGACGTTGTGGCGTTCACCCCGATGCTGCTCGCGGGCGCGCTCGCGGCGCTGGCTACGCAGGGGAGCTACCTCGTTCGATAGCGTGCGTCCGATGGCGCCTCGACGTGCCTCGATGCCGCTGGATGTCCCCGCATCCCGGCCTTGTCGTGCCGCCTCGAACGAGGCTCCGCCGTTGTGTGACCGCCCGAGCCGTTGCATTCCCGCTCCCTCGGGCAGGTGCGTGGGTCACCTCTGGACGCGCTTGTCCGCGAACTGACAGCGGATTACGCCAACGGGGGGTGTCGGCGGCCGCGCAACGCGCGATAGAACTCGCGCGATCCAGGGCGTCCAAGTGGTGCGCGCACGTCGGTCACGCGCCCGAACGCCCTCGCCGCGAGGGGGAACGATGCGTACTTCACAGGCTGCCCGCGAGCGCGCGCTCCGCGCGTTGCTCGTGCGCTGGTTATTGCTCGTCGGGACGCTGTTCATCGTCGGCTGGGCGCTCGACCGGACCGAGGCCGCGCCGCCGGCGGGGCAGGTGCCGATCAACCCGACGTACATCGACACGCCCTACACCCTCCGCACGCTCGAGGTGAGCGCGGGCGAGGGGACGACGTGCCGTTTCCTCCTCGAGGTAGCGCGCCCATTGTTCCAGGTGCAGCTGCACGACGCGCGGTTCACTCCCCCGACCTTCCTCACCTACACCGTGCCGGACCCGAACCTCGGGTACTTCGAGGACGTGCTCGCCGGGACGAGCGTGACGCCGCCCGCCGGCTCGCACTGGATGGTGATCGGATCCCAGCGCAGTGCCGACGTCGGCGGGGGCTGCACGACGGCGGACGCATCCTTCAGGCGCGACTGGGTGATCGACTGGGTTCGTGCGCCGGGCACGCCCACGCCGACGCCCACTCCCACACCATCGCCGACCCCACCTCCGACCGCTGCGTTCACCTGGCGCCAGACCGCACCGAACACGATCGCCTTCGACGGGTCGACCTCGAGCGCCGTGCCGCCGGCCGTGATCACCGGATACAGCTGGAACTTCGGCGCCTTACCTCCGGGGACCGAGCCACAGGCCACGCGCGTCTACCCGGCGCCCGGCCTGTACGACGTCACGCTCACCGTCACCGATAGCAACGGGCAGACGGACGCCGAGACGAAATCGGTGCGTGTGCTTGGCGAGCCCGTCGTGAACTCGGTCGCCGACACCGGACTCGCCGATTCCGCCTCGCAGATTTGCGACACCGGCGGGACCATCGGCAGTCCCGCGGAGCCGGAGTGCACGCTGCGAGCCGCGATCCAGGCCGTGAACAACGGAGGCGGCGCGAGGATCAGGTTCAACATCGCGAGTGGCGCGCCGGTGATCGTGCTGCAGACGGCGCTGCCCGAGGTGAACGCGACCGTCTTCATCGACGGGCGGACGCAATCGGGCGGCTGGGTCACCATCGATGGTGGTGGTGGTGTGGCCGACGGCCTCGTGCTTGCCGCCAGCGGTATCGAGGTGCGCGGGCTCGCCATCGGTGGCGTCGAAGAGACCGCGGTCGTCGCGCGGGGTGGCGGGGCGACGATCGCCGGGAACCGCCTCGGGACCAACATCGCGGGCAGCGCCGCGACCGGTGCGGGCTTCGGCGTCGTGGTCGTGAGCGGAGGCAACACCATCGGCGGGGCGACCCCCGCAGACATGAACGTCGTGGTTGGTGCGAGCGGCGGCGTGCACATCCTGCGCGGGAGCGCGAATCGGATCGCCGGGAATCGCATCGGCGTGGACGCCACCGGCTCGGTTGTGCTGGCCGCGGGCCAGGGCATCGGCGTACTGGTGCTGGGCGGCGCCGAGGCCCCGGCCAACGACGTCACCATCGAGGGCAACGTCATCGCGGGCTACCAGCGCAACGTCGCCGTGCTCGGTTCCGAGACCGCGCGCACGCGGGTCGTCGACAACCGGGTCGGCGCGACGGCGGCCGGAGGCAGTGCACCGCTCGAGAACGTGCGCTTCGACGGCAGCCAGAACCCCACGGTCTCCGGTAACACCATTGTGGGCGCGCGGGGCGCCGACCTCGTGCTTGCGGGGCGACTCGAGGCGACGTTCGTGCCGGGGACTACCCCGGGCACGGTCGCGCTGCAGCTGAACAACCCCGGGGGGACTCCGTCGGCGGGCCCTGTTACTGGCACGAGCGGGACCATCTCCGGGAACCGAATCGGCCTCGATCAGGGCGGGCTGCCGGCGGCCGATTCCCGGACGGGCGTGCTCATCTGGTCCGACGCCACGACCACGACGATCTCCGGGAATCGTATCGCCGGGCACACCACCGAGGAGATCGAGGTCCACGGCGGCGGCGGCCTGACCATCGCCTCGAACGTGATCGGACTGCTGGCCGGGCGCGCCTCGCGAGGCGTCACGCTGCACGGGACCAGCTTCGCGACGATCGGCGGCGTCGGCAGCGGGAACACCATCGGTGGGACGGGCGTGGCCGTGTTCCTCGACGGGGCTCCCGATGCGCGCGTCCTCGGGAACCGCATCGGCACTGACGAGACCGGCGTCGTCGCGCAGGGCAACACCACGGGAGTGGTGGTGCTCGATGCGGCGCGGGTGACGATCCAGGGCAACCAGGTCGCGAGCAGCGCGCGCCAGGGCATCCAGGTGGCCTCGCCGGGCGTGCAGATTCTCGAGAACCGCATCGGCACCACCGCGGACGGCAACTCGCCGCTCCCGAACGGGTTCGCCGGCGTCGAGGTCGAGCGAGGCTCGGCGACCATCGCGGGAAATGTGATCGCGTTCAATCTCGATCGCGGCGTCGACATCGCCGGGGGCGCGAGCGCGGTCGTCGTGGGCAACTCGATCTTTGGCAACGCCGAGATCGGCATCGACAACCGGAGCAACCTCCCCGCCGCGCCCTTCACCGCGGTGTTCCGGCCTGCTTCGACCGGCACCACCACGCGGACCTGGGTCCTGGTCGGGGGGCTGCCCACGTCCGGTACGGGCGTGGTCGAATTGTTCGGCAACGACGACTGCACGGGGAGGCCACAGGGGCGGGTGGCCCTCGTGACGCTGGGCGCCCTCGACGCGGGGAAGTCGTACCGACTCTTCACTGTCCTCGGCCGCCCCGAGTTGCAGGGGTACACGGCCACGTACACCGACACCGGGAGCGGGCGCACGTCCGACCTGTCGGTGTGCTCGAGTCCCGACGGGGCCACGGACACGGAC
>CADEHD010000163.1 GCA_902827055.1 uncultured Chloroflexota bacterium
GCCGTCTGGCTTCGGCAGCGGGCCTGCGCCCTCGGCGTGCACGTTCTTGCCGTTGATCTCGACGGACCTGGTGACGCCGTTGTAGAAGCCGTCGTCCTCCGTCCAGAAGCGGAGTCGGCCGCCACTGCGCTCGGTACCTTCGGCGGCGCGAAAGTCGATGACTGCCGCTTCGTCGCCCACGATGCGCCCGAAGGCGACGGCGATCTCGGCGTTGCGCACGCGCTCGCGGAGCCCCTCGACGCGGCCCTTCGCTCGCGCGCCCGCCGTCGGCGTGGCGTCGCTCGGCGTCTGCGCGCTCGCCGAAGACGGCATCGCCACCGCTGCGGTCGCGAGAGTGGCGCCGACGAGTGACAGCGCGACGATCGTGAGTCTCTTCATCCCGGATCTCCTCTGATGCTGCGTGGATGTCCTGGTCCCCCGCCGGCCGATTCGGCTCCTCGGAGGACCCCCTGCTGACCTCGGTTCGCGGCCGACGACTCTGGCAGCGCGGTTGCCTGGGAAGTCGCCCACGTGGGCCTGGATGTACGGGTACTGGCGCGACGGATTCGTATGAGGCCGTAGGAGGACGTAGGGGGATTCCTACGGGAGCCCCCGTACATCTCCGCTGGCGCGGGCGACCTACCGAGTGCAAACGTGTCGGCGGAGCGCGCAGGGAGCGCCTCCTCGAGAGGCAGCGAGTGAGCGGAACCGCGGACGCGGCCGAGTTCCAGGCGTTGATCGGACGTGCGCGCGCGTACGACCGGGACGCCTTCGGTGAGCTGTACCGCCGCTCGCTGGGCCCCGTGTACCGCTACTGCCGCTCGCGGGTGGACAGCGTGGCGGAGGCCGAGGAGCTGACGCAGGACGTGTTCATGGCGGCGCTGTCCGGCATCGAGAACGTCCGCGCGGAGCGCGAGTCGGCCTGGCTGGCGTGGCTGTTCCAGGTGGCGCGTCATAAGCACGCAGACGCGCTGCGTCGGAGGTACCGCCGCCCGCAGGCGGCGCTCGAGGCGGCTGGCGACCCGATCGACGAGGCGCCCCTGCCGCTGGCGACGGTGGTGTCCGCCGACGAGCGTGCGGAAGTGCGCCGGGCGATGGAGCAGCTCACGGACGAGCAGCGCGAGGTGATCGTCTGCAAGTACGTGCTGGGCTACGACAACGAACGGACGGCTGCTGTGGTGGGGAAGAACGCCAACGCCGTGAACCAGCTGCACCATCGGGCGGTGGCGCGCCTGCGCCGCCTCCTCGTGGGGGCGGAGGTGGCCCCGTGACGACCCCGAACGACCCGCGGTCCGCGGCGCCCTCGGAGGCGACGCCTGGTGCGACCGGAGACGCGCTCGATCCCCGCGAGGTGCAACTCATGGAGGCCCTGGAGCGCGTGCAGGCGCGTGTTGCCGCGGGCACGACCCTCGACGCCGCGATGTCCGACGTGCCCGGCGATCTGCGTGAGGACCTCGAGGCGACCCTCACGATGCTGGACCGCGTACAGACGCAGGCCGCGGAACCTGCTCCGGCGTTCGCGGCAGCGCTGGAGGCGCGACTCCTGACCGCAGTCGACGAGGCGCGTCGCGACCAGGCGTCGGCGCGCGCGCGGACGCGGTGGTTCCGACTCGGGCTGATGCGCTTCGCCGCGGTGCTCGGGGCCGTGGTGCTGGCCCTCGGAGGTGGTGGGTTCGCGGCGGTGCAGGCGGCCGAGGCGACGATCCCGGGCGACGCGCTCTACCCCGTGAAGGAAGCCGGCGAGACCGTGCGCCTCCTGTTCGCGCGGGGCGACGGCGTCACGCGGCTTCGTGTCGCGCAGCTGCTGCGCCGCCAGACGGAACTCGAGGAGGCGGTGCGCCGGGGTGCACCCCCGCGGATCGTGCTGCGTCTCGAGGCGAAGGTGGCCGTCTCCACCAGCGAGCTCGTGCAGGTGGCGCGGCGATTCGATGCGGCGGGCAACCAGGGCCCGGCCGAAACCTCGCGGGTGGCGGTGATCGGGCTCCACGATCGAATCGACGTACTCGTCGCGGATGAGCCGCGCCCGGAGGTGGCGCGCCTGCTCCGCCGCATGGCGCTGTTCCTCGAGGGTCGCGAGGCAGAGCTGGAGGCGATCACGGTGAACCGCGAGCGCACCGCGCCCACGCCTCAACCAACCCCGAGTCCACCGCCTGCGCGCAGCCCTGCCACGGCGGCACCGGGGAGCGCGGTGCCCTCGAGCGGGGCGGTGCCAGCGCCCACGGGCACGTCGACGCGAGCCCCCGGCGCCGAGACCACCGTGGTGAGCGATGGTCGCTCGTCCTTGCCCTCCGCCGAGCCGACGCGGGAGGCAGCTGACCCCACCATCACACCGACCGCGACTCCCCTCGGGACGCGGTCCGCCTCCGTGACCCCAACGACTGCCCCGACTCGCACCGCGACCGCGCGCCCGGAGGCCACGACGACGGCCGGCACCCGTTGAGTCCCGTGCGGGCGGATATGGCGAGCTAGCCCGCAGTCTCGCCCCGGGGCGTCTCGGGTAGCGGTCGGGCGTACTTCGTCTCGAGTGGGCGCGGGAGGCGGAGCGCGAGCCCGAAGAGGAGGAAGGACGCCGAGAAGGTGCCGATAAACACGATCAGCGCCCAGTCGTAGGAACCCGTGGCGTCGAAGATGGCGCCGGTCACGGTGGGACTGAGGATCTGGCCGATCGTCTCGACGACTACGACGGCGCCGAGGATGGTGGCGAAGTGGGTGACACCGAAGGCCCTCGTGAGGATCAGCGCCTCCATCATCGGACCGCCTGCGGTACCGATGATCCACAGCCCGATGAAGAGCGCGATGGCCGGTGGTGACGTGCTCACCGAGAGCGTGACCATCGCGCTGATGAGCACGACCGCGAGGGCCATGACCACGGTCTCGAATCGTGCGGCGCGGTCGGCGAGGAGCCCCGCGATGAGCCGCGTCACCATGCTCGCGCCCGCGGCCAGCGAGACGATCAGCGCCGCAGTCCCTCGGGAGATGCCCACGGACTCGTAGTACGGCACCTGGTGAACCAGCCAACCGAACATGCCGAAGAAGAACGTCATGAACCCGCAGGCGAGCACCCAGAACAAGGGCGTGCGCAGCGCCTCCTGCATCGTGAGGCCCACCTGCGGAGGCGGCGCCGCGGCGACCTCGGCGCGCGTGGCCCCATCGGGTTCCAGTCCGACCTCGGCGGGCGAGTTGCGCACCACCCAGAGGCCGATCGGGATGAACGTCAGGGCGATGACCGCCGCGGCCACCACGAACGACTCGCGCCAGCCGAGGCCATCGACGGCGAGGCGTACGAGCGGCACCACGACGAACCCCCCGAGCGCGAAGCCGGTGCCCAGGATGCTCGTCGCGATGCCGCGCCGCCGATCGAACCACCGCGAGATCAGGGCCATGAACGGGATGAAGAACATGAGCTGGCGCACCACCGCGTTGATCGCGGAGTAGACGTACCACTGCCAGAGGCTGCTCGTGGTGGCGAGGAGGAGGTAGGACAGGGCGGTCAGGCTCGCGCCGACCAGGATCGCGGAGCGGGGGCCGCGCACGTCGACCCAGCGGCCCACGAACGGGCCGGCGACGCCGCTTGCAAGGAGCGCTGCCGAGAATCCGAGGGAGACCTGCGCGCGCGACCAGCCGAACTGCGCCTCGAGTGGCTCGATGTAAAGCCCAAACGCCCAGAACGAGACCCCGCTCCCGAGCGCCATCGCGCCCACGGACGCGCCGAGCAGCCACCATCCATAGAAGATGGACCGCCGACCCGACAGCACCTGGGCGGTCTCGCGGAGCGGGATGCGGATGGTGGCTGCGCTTCCTCGCGTGCCGACGGTCACTCGGCGCGGCGGACTCTTTCGCTCAGGTTACAGCGCGCGGGAAGCGCGAGGCGGCACCTCGGCTCAGTCGCCGGTGTAGATGGGCGCGCGCTTCTCGAGGAAGGAGCGTCGCGACTCCTCGACGTCGTGTGGCGCAAGCCTCGAGAACTTGAGGCCGGCGCTCTCGTATTTCACGGCCTCGTCGAGGACCGCCTCGACGTTGTGCTGGAGCACGCGCTTCGCGCTCCGCATGGCGACGGGCGGCCAGCCTGCGATCTGACGCGCGATCTCGAGCGCGGTAGGCAGGAGCTCCGCCGAGGGCACATAGCGATTGACCAGGCCGAGCGCGAACGCTTCTTCTCCCTGCACCACGCGGCTGGTGTAGATGAGGTCTGCCGCGCGCGCGTAGCCCACGATCCGAGGCAGGAAGAAGCTCATCCCGGAGTCCGGGGAGAGGCTGCGCTCGATGAAGGTGGTCTTCAATCGAGTCAGTTCGCACCCGACGCGAATGTCGCACGCGAGCGCCAGGCTCATCCCGGCACCGGTGGCGACGCCGTTCACGGCGGCGACGATCGGCTTCGGGAAGCCGTATACCGCCAGCGCCTGGCGCCCGACCCAGCCGTACTCGTCGAGCCGCGTGGCGTGTGGTGCGCGCGGAGGGGCCTCGCCCGGCTCGAGCCGCTCGCCCGAGGTCAGGTCCGCCCCCGAGCAGAAGCCCCGCCCCGCGCCCGTCAACACCACGGCGCGCACGTCGTCGTCCTCGGCCAGCTCCGCGAGGACTGCCCGGGAGTCGTCCTGCAGCCCGCGGTTGAGGGCGTTGAGCTTCTCCGGACGGTTGAGGGTGACGAGCGCGACGTGCCCCTCGAGGCGCTCGACGGTCAGGTTGGCGTAGGTGGGTCGGGTGGCGTTGGTCATGGCGGCATCCCCTCGTTCGAGGGCGCAGCCTAGCGCAGCTGGCTCGCGCACGTGGCGCTTCCGGGAGGGCGCCCCGGGCCGCGTGCCGCCTAGGGGCGCCGCTGCGGCGCCGTCCGGTCGAGCCACATGGAGGCGATGTTGTGGTTGGCGTAGCACACCCAGCTGTCGAGCAGCCCGTGTGGGCGGTAGTTCACAACCCAGCTATGCCACGCCGAGCGCAGATGGGCCTCGGGCCACCAGAAGTCCCAGACCTGGTCGTGGATGATGTTCCAGATCTTGAGCCACGTCGCCTTGCGGGCATCGAGCCCTGATTCGCGACGCTGCTGGTCGAGGAGCCGGTCGAGTTCGTCGTTGCCTTTCGAGCCGTAGTTGAGGCCGCCCTTGGTGTGGTACCAGGGGTAAATCCACTGGTCGACGGAGTTGCCCGGGGGGCCCCAGACGATGCCGGTGGTCTCCTGGAAGCTCTTGTCCGAAAGGGCTGCGACCTGCGTCGCCGCATCGATCTGGCGCAGCTCGACCTTT
>CADEHD010000164.1 GCA_902827055.1 uncultured Chloroflexota bacterium
GAGCACTCCGAGGAGTGCGCCCTGCACTACGCGGAGTGGAAGCGTCACCACGTGGTGGTGATGGACGTGCAGGGCCGCTTCTCGAGGCAGGACGTCCTCGCCGCCTACCGCGAGCGCGAGAAGTTCGAGCACCAGCTCCGTCTGCTCGGTTGTTCCGGTGAGGCGCTACGTCGCCTCGAGAAGGAGGCGGAGGTCACTCGCTTCGGGCGGCCCGTGCTCGAGTAGGCTGGATGCAGTGCGGGCGTCCGCATCGAGGAGGTGCACGATGATGTGGGACCACGGCTGGATGTGGGGCTGGGGATTCTTCCCGATGGTCCTCGGTGGCGTGTTGCCATTGCTCGTCGTGGGCGCGGGCGTGTTCCTGCTGGCGCAGCTCCTCGGCGGTGGTGGGCGCGCCACCGAGCCGCGGATGCTCCAGGGCCTCGTGCCTCCACCTTCGCTCGCGCCGCCTCAGCCACGAGGCGAGTCCGCCCTCGCGATCGCGGAGCGGCGCTACGCGGCCGGCGAGATCTCGCGCGACGAGTTCGTGCAGATCCGTGACGACCTCGGCGGGAACACGAGTCCTCCGCCGCAGGGCTGACGCGAGGCTACCCGGCGAGCATCGACGCCAGCGTCTCGACGGTGCGCCAGTTCCGTACCGTCGAGGTCGTGCGCAGCGTCCGGTCGAGGTAGTCGTTCGTCAGTTTGGAGCGCGCTAGGCCGTTCGGGTAGTGCAGGTAGACCTCGCGCCCCCGCACGGCGAACGCGTCTGGCGCGAAGCGCTCTGGATCGAGTGCAGCGAGGGCGTCGGCGGTGGGTGGGGCAAGCAGGAACGCCACGTGGACGCTCGCGGACGGCGCAGCGAACGGGCAGTTCGCCAGCACCGAGTCCAGTTCCTCCCGAGTTCGCAGCGTGACCGTAGGCCGAAAGCCGAGCCGGGCGTCGATGGCCGCGGAGACGGCCTCGGGAAGGGCCTTCGCCGCGCGCGCTGGGACGTCGAACACCGCGTTGCCACTCTGGATGTAGGTGGCGACGGACGAGCAGCCCAGCTCGGTGAGGATGGTGGCGAGGTCCCGCATCGGGAGGCGGTTGCGCCCGCCGACGTTCACGCCGCGCAGCAGGAGGGCGAATCGCGGCACGGCCCGGACGCTAGTCGCGGTAGAGCTTGACGACCTTCACCCTGTCGCCAGCCGCCTGGATGCACAGGTCGCACAGGGTGCACTCATCGAGGTTGGCGTCGACGGTCACGATGCGCCCGCCGTCGAGCGCGAAGATGTCGACCGGGCACGCCTCGACCAGGTTCTTCTTGAGTGCCTCGTCCCCCTGGACGGCCTCATCGATGTCGACGCGGATGAACATCGCCATGGGAGTGCCCTTCGAGCGGTATCCGCACGCCCTCGCTGTCCGCGAGCGCGCGCCCGTGGTCTGGTGGTGGCAGCGTGCTAGCCGATGCGCTCCTTGAGGAAGCGCGGGATGTCCTCGATGCGCTCGGCAACGCGAATCCCGGCCGCCTCCATGCGGGCGATCTTCTCGGCGGTGGTGTCGGCGCGTCCCTCGACGATCGTGCCCGCGTGCCCGAATCGCATGCCGGGCATCGCGTCCATGAAGCGGCCGGCCATGAACGCCACCACCGGCAGCTTCGATCCGCTGCTGCGCATGTAGTCCGCAAGCTGCGCCTCGGACTGGCCGCCTGGCTCACTGTAGATCGCGATCCCCTTCGTGGCGGGGTCGGCGTCGAACAGCGGCATGAGCTCCGCGTACGTGCTCCCGATGATCGCGTCGCCGCCGATCGAGACGGCGGTGGAGATGCCCAAGCCCGCCTCGGAAAGCGCGTTCGAGATCTCGACGGTCATCCCTCCCGAGCGCGACATCACCCCCACGACGCCCGGCTGGAACGCCCGGCGCGTCGACTCCGCAGCGCCGCCGACGCCGCCGACTCGCGACTTCCCGGGCGAGATCACGCCCAGGCAGTTGGGTCCGATGATGCGCGTGCCGTGCTGGTCGGCGTACTCGACGAACTGCGCCACCTGCTTCCGAGGAATGCGCTCCGTGACGATGATGACGAGCTTGATCCCCGCCTCGATCGCCTCGAATACGGCGTCCGTCGCGAAGGCGGGCGGCACGGCCACCACCGACGCGTCCACGCGCTCGCGTTCCGTGAACGCGCGCACGGTGTCCTCGACGGGCACGCCGTGCACGTTGCGTCCCTTGCGCCCCGGGGTCACCCCGCCGATCACCTTCGACCCGTAGTCGAGCACCTCGCGGGTCATCGAGACGGCCTCGCGGCCGGTGATCCCCTGGATGATGAAGGTGGTGTTCTCGTCGATCAGGATGGACATCGTCGCCTCCGGCCGCCGCGCGGCCCGTCTCCGGTCGCTGGGCTCGAGTTGCCTCGAGCGCTTCGAGGTTGCTGGCTGCACTCGCCGCTCATCGCGGCCCGGCGTTGCGCCAGCGCACGATGGCCCGCGTCCCCGCGGGCCCAGTGGTATCCAGGTCGCTAGGTCGTGGCCATCTTCGCGACCGCCCGCGCGGCCGCCTCGTGCATGGACACCGAGCGATCCACGAACTCGACGCCGTACTTGCGCAGGATCGCGAAGCCTTCGTCCTCCCACGAGCCGGGGATGCGGAAGATGGCGATCTTCTCCGCCGGGTCGAAGCCCGCCTCGATGACGCCCTTCACGATGCCGCGCGCCATCATGTCGGCGCGGGTGTTCGAGACGACGTTCATCATGACCGCGATCTTCTCGACGCCGGGCTTGGAGAGCACCAGCTTCGTGAGCGCCGCCGCCTTCGCGACCGAGGGGTTGCCGCCGATCTCGCAGTAGTTCGCCGGGTTGCCACCCGCGGACTGCACCGCATCGAAGAGGGTCAGCGAGCCGCCACCCGCCCCGATGATCAGGCCGAGGTTCCCGTCGAACTCGGTGATGTTGCCCGCGATGCCTCGCGTGTCGGCGTCGTTCACCTTGGCCCCGGCGATTTCGAACTCGGTGGGGGGCCGCGCCATCCGCGTGTCCTCGTCCGGGATGCCGAGCGAGCGCAGCAGGTCGGCGTGCTGCCCCCGCGCCTCCTGCTCCATGTCCATGTGGGAGTCGAGCGCCACGAACGAGCCGTCCGCGAGCTTGCCGATCGGGTTGATCTCGGCGAGCGTCATGTCCCGCTCGACGAACACCCGGGTGAGTGCCGCCACGATGCGCGTCAGAGGCCCCAGGTCGTTCCCCGTCACGCCGACGCGGGACACGGCGACCTTCGCCTGGTAGTCCGACAGGGGCGCCAGGTTCGAGATGTGGGTCCGCGAGAGGTGCTCGGGGTGCTGCTCCGCCACCTCTTCGATGTCGATGCCGCCCATGTCGCTGAAGATGATCACGGGGCGCTTCGCGCGTCCGTCCCACGTCACGGCCGCGTAGTACTCCTGCACCACCTCGCGACGTTCCTCGACCAGGACGCCGGTCGGCGTCTGACCGCTCACGGTGATGGTGAGGATCTCGGCGGCGGCGGCCTTCGCCGCAGCCGCATCGTCAGCGAACTTGATCGCCCCCGCCTTCATGCGACCGCCGCTCAGGACCTGGGACTTGAGGACGACCGGTCCGCCGACCTCGGTGGCTGCCGCCGCGGCCTCGTCGGCGGTGCGCGCCATCACGCTCTTGGGGAGCGGGACGCGTGCTCGACGCAGGACTTCCTTCGCCTCGAACTCGTACAGGCGCACGGTCAGCCTCGATTCGCCGGGGCGGGGCCCCGCTCACATGCGTGTTGCTGTCGGGGCGCAGGCGGCCCCTCGAGGGGCTGCGACCGGGTTCCGCGCTGAATCCGGGACGTGGAAGCGCCGCGGGCAGAGGCTAGCGAGGCCCGGAGGGGCGGTCAACGCGACGAGGCGACGTAACGCTTCGGCGCGCCTGGCACGCGTGTTCGGGTGCATCCGATAAGGCCGCGCGCGACGTAGTTCCTCCGAAACCGTGTTCCTGGGAGGAGACCGTATGCGTGTGCGTGGACTCGTTCGGAGTCGTTCGTGGTTGATGAGTGGAGCCGCCCTGGCAGCGTTTGCGCTGCTCGGTGCCGCCTGCTCGGGCGGAGAGACTGAGACCAAGGCGACCACCTCGCCAACGGCCGCAAGCAAGGCCGCCGCGACGTCGGCCGCCACCCCGGCTGCCACGACGAAGGCCGCTGCCACTGCCACCGCGGCCGCGAAGGCCGCTGCAACCGCGGGCCCGAGCACGCCCACGACTGCGCTCCGCGTCGCCGAGACCTCGCTCGGCAAGGTCATCGTCGATAACAACGGCCTGACGCTCTACATCTTCAAGAACGACCCGCCGAACGGCGACAAGAGCGTCTGCAACGGCAACTGCGCCAACATCTGGCCGCCGGCATTCGCGCCCGCGACCGGTGAGCCCACGAAGTCCGCGGACATGACCGGCACCATCAAGATCATCACGCGCGACGACGGCTCGAAGATGATCGCCTACAACGGCCTGCCCCTCTACCGCTACCAGCCCGACACCGCCCCCGGCGAGGTCAAGGGCGAGGGAGTGGGCGGGAACTGGAACGTCGCTCGGCCCTGACCCCTCCGGGATCGGGCAGCCCTACGAAGGGGTCTCCGTTCACCCGGCGGAGGCCCCTTCTGTGATCCTGCAGCACACTGGCGGGCCTCGCGCTGACCGCGTGCGGGGGGCGCGTCTGGGTTTGCGTCCAGGAGTGGGGTCGGACCGGGGCCCGCGACAGCGCCCTAGGAGCGCGCGCCCCGCCGCATGGGGAGGAGCGCACTCAGCGCGATGACGAGCCCGCCCGCGCCGGCGATGACCCCGTTGCGCATCGGCACCTCGAGGAGCGCGCGGGCGACGCCCAGCTCGGTGGTGCCGAGCACGCCCGAGGCCGCAACGACCCCCTCGATGAGCCACCCGCCGGCCACCCCGCCGCCCACTGCGACGGCGCCTCCCGCGACGATCGCCAGTCCGAGCGCGAGCAACCCGCGCCGTGCACCCGTCGCGGCCAGCGCCAGCGCGAGTAACACCGCCACACCGCCCGCGACCGCGAGCATGGTGCGCGTGCTGGCGTGGGTGCGGGCCGTGAGGGCGCCCGCGACGGTGGCGAGCAGCGGATCCGCGGAGCCGCTGGCCTCGGTCACGGCCGGCTCCTCGGCGTATCGGGCTGCGGCGGCCCGTGCGACGAGGGCGCCCTGCAGTCGCGTCACGTCGAGCGCGCCCTCGGCGTTCACGACATCCACGCGAGGCACCCC
>CADEHD010000165.1:0-3484 GCA_902827055.1 uncultured Chloroflexota bacterium
CAACGCGCTCGGGGCGCCTGCGCCGTGCTCGTCGAGCGCTGGCGTGGAACCCCAGCGCGGCGCAAGATATCCACAATGGAGCTGGCCACCACCCGAACTGACGCCGTCCAACTGGCGGGCGGCGACTCGCTGCCGCTGACGGTCACACGCGAGTCAGACGTGGCCCGCGTTGCGCTCGCCCTCCGCGAGGCCGGCTCGTTCGCCCTCGACCTCGAGTTCATGTCCGAGGAGCGGTACGTCCCCGAGCTGGCGCTGGTGCAGGTGGCGTGGCGCACGGGCGGACGCGCGGTCGCAGTGGCCATCGATCCGCTCGCCGTCGACGCCGCACCAATTGCCGAGGTCGTCGCGGACCCCTCCGTGGTCACCATCCTGCACTCGGGACAGGCCGACCTCGCGCTCATGCGAGCTCAGTACGGCGTGTCCGGCGCTGCGATTGTCGACACGCAGATCGCTGCGGCGTTCCTCGGCATGGGGGAGCAGATCGGCTACGCGCCGTTCGTCCTCCGCACGCTGGGCCACGAGGTGGACAAGGGCGGTCAGTTCACCGAGTGGCTGCGGCGGCCCCTCTCTCCCGATCAGCTGCGCTACGCGCTCGACGACGTGCTGCACCTGCTGCCGGCGTGGGACGACGTGCGGGCAGCCCTCGAGGCGCGCGGGCGGCTCGGATGGGTGCTGGAGGAGAGCGAGCGGCTGGCTCGGACCTGGTCCGAGCGCCCGGCGCCCGAGGAGATGTACCGCCGCGTGAGCGGCTGGGCCGGTTTGCGACCTCGACAACAGGGCGCGTTGCGCGGGGTCGCGGCCTGGCGGGAGCGCGAGGCGCTGTCGCAGAATCGCCCCCCCTCGCGGCTTGTGGCCGAGCGGACGCTCCTGGAGCTGGCGCGCCGCCCGCCTCGGACGGTGGAGGCGCTGCGCGACGTGCGCGGCCTGAGCGACGGCATCGCACGCCGCTACGGGCGCGACATCATCGAGGCGTTGCAGGCCGGGGAGCAGCGTCCGCTGGAGAGCTCGGACGCGCCAAGGCCGCTGCCGCCGGCAGCACAGGCATGGGTCGGCGTGCTGGGCGGGCTGGTGCAGGCGCACTGCCGTGACGCCGACATCGCCGCGCGATTCGTGGCATCGCGCTCCGACCTCGAGGCGGTGGCGTTGTGGTGGTTCGAGGGCGACCGCGACAGCGGGCCCGAGGTCCCCGTGCTGCATGGCTGGCGTCGTGAGCTGGTGGGCGAGGTGCTGATCGACTGGCTGCGCGGCTCGCTCGGGCTGGTCGCCGATGCCGCCTCACCGTTCGGGTTCCGGCTGGTGGACCTGCCCTCGTAACGGCCCGGGCTCAGGCGAGCAAGTCGGGAGTCAGCGCATCGAGGCGCGCCGCGCCGCACAGGGCGAGTGCGAGGTCGAGCTCTTCCGCCAGCAACTCGAGGACTCGGCGTGCGCCGGCCTCTCCCTCGTGCGCGAGCCCCCAGAGCAACGGTCGCCCGAGGAGCACGCCGCGCGCCCCGAGTGCGAGCGCCTTCACGACGTCGGTGCCGCGCCGGATGCCGCCGTCGAGGAGCACGTCGACCCGTCCCGCCACAGCCGCCACGACCTCGGGCAGGGCATCGATGGTCGCGATTGCGGTATCGAGCTGGCGGCCGCCATGGTTCGAGACGATCACCCCGGCGGCGCCGGCCTCGATCGCGAGGCTGGCGTCGTCGCCTCGCAGCACGCCCTTCACGAGCACGGGCAGGCTCGTGATCGATCGCAGCCACGCCACGTCGTCCCACGTCAGCGACTGGTCCATGAGCGACGCGAAGTAGCGGAACAACCCGGACTCGCCGGGTGCCGCATCGAGGGTGCGGGGGCCGGCCGAGGGGAGGTTCGCAGCCACGAGGCCCGGCGGGAGCGCGAAGGCGTTGCGCGCATCCCGCTCGCGCCGCCCGAGCAGCGGCGCGTCGACGGTGAGCACGAGTGCCTCGAAGCGTGCCGCCTCCGCCCGCGCGACCAGGTCCCGCGTCAGCGCGCGGTCGCGGTAGACGTAGAGCTGGAACCAGGCCGGGGCGGTCGCGACCGCCGCCACCTCCTCGAGGGCGGTCGTGGCGAGCGTGCTGAGCGTCATCGTCAGGCCGAGGCTGGACGTAGCCCGAGCGAGCGCGCGTTCGCCGTCCGGGTGTGCCAGCCGCTGGAACGCCATGGGAGCGGCGATGAGCGGGAGGGGGTGGCGGCGCCCGAGGATCGTCGTCGACGGGTCGCGCGTGGACACATCCCGCATCACGTGAGGACGCAGGCGGATGCGCTCGAATGCGGTTCGATTCGCCTCCAGGGTGCGCTCGTCGTGGGCGCCGCTGGCGTAGTAGTCGTAGACCATCGCCGGGAGGCGCCGCGCTGCGAGCCGTTCGAAGTCGAACAGGTTCAGTGGCGCGGCATCCGACTCGGTCACTGCAGGTCCTCGGCAAGGAAGCTGACTGGACTCGAGTGGTGGTGGACCACGCGCCATCGGCCTTCCCGGCGCTCGAAGAGGTTGGTGGCCGCCAGCGGCGAGCCGCTGACCAGCTCGCGGCAGAGGACCCACGCGAGGTCCCCGGTGACGTGCGCCTCGGCGGCCCCGACGATGATCCGGGGCTGGTCCGGGTTGGCCAGGATTGCCTCCCACGTCGCGAGTACGTTGGCGTGACCTCGGACCGCCGCCCAGCCGGGGTGGATGCAGGCGACCGGCACGTCCTCGGCCCAGAGGTCAGCCATCGCATTGGCGTCGCGGGCGTTGAACGCGGCGTAGAGGGCCTGGTTTGCGGCCAGGACCTGCGCCGTTGCATCGGAGGCAGCGTCGAGGGCTGCGGCTCCATCGGGCGCCAGCGGGGCGTCCCCGGTCATCCCGAGTAGGTCCAGCCGGTGTAGGCGGTCGTCATCGGCTCGGCGCTGTGCTGGATTCGTCCATCGAGGACTCGACCGAGCACCATGATGTGGTCGCCGACGGTGGTGAACTCCTGCGCCTCGCACTCGAGCCACATCAGGGCGTCCGCGAGCAGCGGGAGACCCCGCGCCGACCGCTGGTACTCGATGCCGTTGAGCTTGTCGTGATGCTGACGTGCGGCGGAGTCAGGCCGCCCCTCGACCTTCGAGGCGTCGGCGGGCTGCACGAACTGCATCGCCATGCGAAGCGAGTCGGCGTCGGCGGCAAGCAGGTTCACGCTGAACGCGTCTGACGCCCGGATGCGGCGGAGGGTGCTCGAGTCCGCCTCGAGAACGACGGCGACGAGGCGTGGATTGAAGGAGACCTGCAACACCCAGTCGGCCACCATGACGTTGGCTTCGTGGTCATCGACGGAGCCGATGGCGTAGACGCCGTAGGGCATCTGGTGCATCGCCTCAGCGATCGGATCGAGGGCGCGGCGCGCCGGGACGTGGGCGGGGAGGTCGGACATCGTGACTCCTGGACTCGGGGGTTCACGATAGCGCGTGCGGTGCCGCGCGCGGTCTCGCGCCGTGAGCGGCGCCGAGGTGGCTCAGGGGTGGC
>CADEHD010000165.1:3584-5185 GCA_902827055.1 uncultured Chloroflexota bacterium
GGTGGCTCAGGGGTGGCGCCGTGGACGCCCGCCATTGCCCTCGTTACGATTGCGCCGTCTCGGATCTCACACTGGCGCGGCCTCGCGAGGTGTGGTGGGTGCCCCCGGGAAGGGCTGCGGAGGGTCGTAGTGGCATTCGTAATCACGCAGCCGTGTATCGACACGACGGACCGCTCGTGCGTCGAGGTGTGCCCGGTGGATTGCATCCACTTTGAAGAGGGCGCCGACCGCATGCTGTACATCAACCCCGCCGAGTGCATCGATTGCGGGGCCTGCCAGCCGGCCTGCCCGGTATCGGCCATCTTCCCGGACGCCGAGGTGCCGGCCGCGATGGCGGCCTTCACCGAGATCAACTCCGCCTGGTACGAGGACCCCGCCGCGGCGCGCCAGAAGGTGGCGGCGCTGCTCGGTGGTGGGTCCGCGCCGGCGGCTCCGGCCGCAGCGGCGCCAGCGGCGTCCGCTCCGAGCGCTCCCGCGCCCGCTGCTGAATCGGCTCCTGCGGCCGCCGCAGAGGCAGCTCCGGCCGCGCCGCCTGCCGAGCCCGAGACCGCCGTTCCCTCCGCGCCCGTCTTCGTACCGCCGACGCCTCACGCGGGGAAGGCGGACTTCCGCAAGGCGTTCGCCGGGTTCCACTACCCGATTTCGCGTGACGGGGTCTGGCGTGGCGCGCGCGACAAGGGTGGCCTTGACCGGGAGGTCTCGCGAATCCTGGCGCAGCTGCCCCTCGGGCGATACCGCTCCGAGGAAGAGCTGCTGCAGGCGGTTCGCTGGGTCTACGTCCAGAACGGCGTCCCGGAGGACGCGGCGCCCGTCTAGCGCTCCCGCTCGCGCGGCCCGCATCCGGGTGGGTGACGGTCGCGCGCCACGTCTTGCCTCCAGGCCTCGCGAACGAGGGGTGTGCCATGCCCAGCGCCAAGGAATTCTTCAAGCCACTCGCAGTGGGCGCCCCGGCGCCCCTCCATGAGATCGAGGTCCGGCCCGGCCGGATGATCCACTTCTTCCCGCCGCACAACGACCGCGTGCGCGAGCGGATCCCCGAGATCATCCCGCAGGTGGACATCCTGCTCGGCAACCTCGAGGACGCGATCCCGGCCGACTCGAAAGTCGCGGCGCGTCGTGGCCTCATCGAGGTGGCGCGCGCCAACGACTTCGGGAGCACGCAGCTCTGGACGCGCATCAACAGCCTGGACAGCCCATGGTGCCTCGACGACCTCATGGAGCTGGTCGAGGCGTGCGGCGACAAGCTCGACGTGATCATGGTCCCCAAGGTCGAGGGCGCGCACGACATCCACTACGTGGACAGACTGCTCGCGCAGCTCGAGGGGCGGCACGGGCTGACGAAGCCCCTGATGGTGCACGCCATCCTCGAGACGGCGGCCGGCGTGAACAACGTGGCCGAGATCGCGGCGGCGAGCCCGCGGATGCAGGGGATTTCGCTCGGCCCTGCGGACCTCGCGGCATCGAGGCGCATGAAGACCACCCGCGTCGGCGGCGGTCACCCGGGCTACCTCGTGCGGGCCGACGCCGACCCCCAGGGGGGCGATGGGCCGCGCGCGACTGCTCAGCAGGACCTGTGGCACTACACCATGGCGAAGATGGTC
>CADEHD010000166.1 GCA_902827055.1 uncultured Chloroflexota bacterium
CAGATATTCGTCCTGGTGGCGCTCTGGATGGTCGCGCTGTTCGGGCTGATCGGGCTTGCGGTGGACGTGGGGCTCATGTTCGTCGCGCGCGCCGAGCTGCGCCGCGACGTCGACGCGGCTGCACTGGCGGCCATCGTGGAGATGCCGAACACGACGGCAGTCTCCACGCGCGCCACCGAGTACCTGACCGCGAATGACCCGGCCGCCACGCTCACGAGCGTTCAGCCGAACGTGCCGGCCGCCGGTCAGATCACGCTCAACGTTTCGAAGCAGGTCCGGCTCGTCTTCCTGCCGCTCGTGCCGGGTGTCGCCTCTCAACTCATCGGCGGCACGGACATCGCGGTCAGCGGCTCGGCCGTGGCCGGCGCAGGGGCGGCGGTCGACCTGGCGATGTCGATCGACGACACCGGGTCGATGGACTCCGGCTGCAACGCCACGCAGACCGACACCGACGGCACGTGCCCCATCAAGGAGGCGCGCGACGGGGCGAACGTCCTGATCGACCTCATCGGCGTGGGCGACGGCTCCGGGGTCGCGGCCGCATCGCTGGTCCCCTCGCGCGGTTGCTACAACGCGAGCGGTAGCAGTGGTTGCGTCGACTTCAGTGGCTCCGGCAACAAGGTCGTCGACCTCACCACGAACAACGTCACCATCGAGTCGGGGATCGCGCTCCTGGTGGCACAGGGAGGCTCGGGCACCAACATCTGCACCGGCGCCTTCTACGCTGGCGACCGCGTGCTGAATAGCGCCGGGGCGCGCGCGAACGCACGCAAGATCGTCATCGTCATGAGCGACTTCGCGAACACGGGTGGCTCCAACCTGCCATTCCCGTCGCCCTACCCCTCGACGAAGTGCGCCCGCACGGGCTCGACGACGAACGCCTACATCAACGCCCAGGACCGCAAGACGCTGGAGGAGGTCAACCTCCACCGCACGGCCGGCGTGGAGTACTTCGTGATCGGCTACAACGTGTCCGGCACCGACACGACCGAGACGTGCACCTCGACATGGTCCTCGACGATCCTCGCGGGCACGCAGACGGGCACGCGCACCTCGACGACTGACGTGTGGGACCGGCGACTCGGGAAGTGCGTGGCCTCCTCGACGGCGGGCACGAATGACCACTACTTCGAGGCGCCCACGTCCGCCGAGCTGAACGCGGCGTTCACGCAGATCGGCCGCATCATCTCCACGAGGCTGATCCGGTGACCGCCCTCCGCGGCGCGCTCCGCTCACTCGCACGCGAAGGCGGCCAGACGATGGTCGAGTTCGCGCTGGTTTCGACGCTGTTCATGACGCTGGCCATGGCCATCATCGAGTTCGCGCTCATCGCGCAGGCGTGGGCGACCATCCAGCACGCGGCCATGGAGGGGGCGCGCTACGCCTCGACGGGCGAGACGGACTGCCCCGGCATTACCGGAGATCGGGTCGTCTGCATCACCAGCGTGACGAAGACGGCGACCACCGGCATCCCCGGCGCGGGCGCGGGCTCGGCGCTGATCACGGTCGGCCTCGAGTCCTGGCAGTACCCCGCGTACGCGAACCCGTCCGCCGCCAACGACCCGGGCGGCGCCTGCGACGCGGTGAACGTCACGGTCAGCTACACGCACAATATCGTCCTCCCGCTGCTCACGTTCATGGCCCCCTCCGGGATCGCGATGTCGGCGGAGCGCCGCACACTGGCCGAGCCGTTCAACACCTGCGGCAGCTGAGGCGCGGCGCACCCGCGGCCCCGTTGCGGCCCCGTTGCGGCTCCATCCCCACTCGATCGCCCTCGGTCAGCGTGCCTGGAAGATGGGCTCGCGCCGCTCGACGAGGGCCTGCCGCGCCTCGTTGGCGTCCTCGGAGGTCGCCAGGATGCCAGAGGCGTTCGAGGTCAGCACGGCGGTGGTCTCGAGTGAGGCGTCGAGCGCGGCTCGGATCACCCGCTTGTTGATCCACACGGTGAGCGGCGGCATGCGCATGATGCGCGCGCACAGCGCTCGCACCTCGGCCTCGAGGTCGGCGGCGGGCACCAGGCGGTTCAGCACGCCCCACTCGTACGCCCGCTGCGCATCGAGGTGCCCCGTAAACGCGAACTCGAGCGCGCGGCCCAGCCCGGCCATCCTCGGCAGGTAGTACGCGCCCCCGTTCTCGATGATCTGCCCCACCTGGTGGTACGTGATGAACTGGGTGTGCTCGCTGCCGTATCGGATGTCGCACTGCAGCGCCATGTCCATCCCGAACCCGGCCGCGGGTCCGTTCACCATCGCGATCGTGGGCTTGCGCACGAAGGACAGGTCCTTGATGAGCTTCGTCAGCCCGTAGTAGAAGCGCTGCCGATTCTGGTCGGGGCCCGGCTGCGCGGGCGCGTTCCCGAGGTAGTTGTCGCCCGCTACAAAGCCCTCGGCGCCGCGCACATCGACGCCCGCGCAGAACCCGCGACCGACCCCCGTCAGCACGATGACCTTGACCTCCGGATCGTCGTCGGCGGCGCGCATGTACTCGCCGACTTTCGCCAGCGTGCCGGTGCGCTCGGCGCCACCGACGGCCGCGTTCAGGCGTTCGGGCCGGTTGAACTTGATCCAGAGGATCCCGCTGTCCTCCTTCTCGTAGAGCAGGTAAGGCACTCGTTCGAGCTCTTGCACGCGGCACTCCTCACGCCCGGATCGACCTGGACAGCGCACGTTGTACACCCTCGGCGGCCGCGCGAGCAGCGGTCGGCGCTCGCCGGTAGGGCTCCCGCTTGGCGCGACGAGGTCAGATGATGACGCGGGCTGCACCGGGAGGCGTCATGCAGAGCATCCGTGCCTTCGCGTGGTTCTACGCCGCGCTCTTCCTGTCGGTGGTGCTGGTGGGCTACATCCCCGCCCTGAACGACGATGATGGCAACCTACTCGGGCTGTTCAGCCTCCAGATCTACGATGACGCGCTCCACCTCGGCTCCGCGATCTGGGCAGGCTTCGCGGCGTGGCGCTCGGAGGCAGCGTCGCGGGCGTACTTCCGCATCTTCGGTCCGCTCTATTTCCTCGATGGCGTCGTGGGGCTGTTGACCGGCAACGGCTACCTCGACCTCGGCATCCTGCTGCAGGGGCCGAACGACCTGTCGTTCGCCGTCCGAGTCGCCGCGAACACGCCCCACCTGCTCATCGGCGGCTTCGCGGCGGCGATCGGCTACCTCCTGCCGGGGCGCGACACGAGCGCGCGCGCCGCAGCACGGTGAGCAGCCCGGTGAGCACTGCATGAGGCGTCGCTGGCGAGTACTGCTCGCGATCCTGGTCACGCCCGTCGTCGCGACGGCCGCGTTCATCGCGGGGTTCGAGGTCGCGTGCCGGGGCAGCGACGCCTCGGCAGCCACGCCGGCCGAACCGTCGCGGATGGACGCCGCGGACCACCGTCCCGAGGCCCAGAGCTGGCTCACCTACCCCGAGTGGTACATCGTCTACTCCTCGGAGGCGTTCGCCCGCACGCTGGAATCGTCGCGTCCGAGCCAGTTCGGCTACGCGCGCGACGTCCGGGCGTTCTGGGGCAGCTACTGCGCCGTCAACCGCGCGACCGCGGGCATGGCGGACCGGACCACGTACAAGGTCACGATCTACACCATCGGCTTCTCGTACACGGCGGAGCTGGCGGTCAAGGCGGCCTACGAGTGGACGCTCGGGCGCGCCTTCGAGTGGGGCGCGGGCTACCCGAGCGCCGCGGACCTCGAGAGCGCGCGACTCCAGGCGGAGTACGGGCGCTTCCTCCACGAGACGCCGTGGTACGCGTACCCCTTCGGCGACGCGCTCGACCGGCTGTGGTCCGCGGACATCGAGGCGCACCCGGTGCGCCACATCGAGCGGCTGGTGGTGCTCAGCGTCGAGTACGGCGCGAAGTCGCTCTACGGGCGCGTGCTGGGCGCGGTGGTCGGCGCGACGGGGCAGGACCAGCGCACGATGCGCCTCGTGGCGCGGGCCGACGCGCGCGCTCTCGCAGCGGTCGATCCGCGGCTCGCCGTGGAGCACGATATCGGCGGCGGGCTCGTCCTCGTGACGGTGCCGCGCTACGAGCAGTTCACGGACCTGACGCGGGCCATGGCACGCGCGGGCATCGACCTCGTGGAGATCGCGGGCAACGACGACATCTTCGTGACCCTGCTCGCATCGGACGGAGCTCCGCCGCCGACCTTCGGGGAGCGCCTGTTCGCGACGCCGGTGCAGGGCGCCGAGGGCGAGGCGCGCATGGTGCGCGTCGGGGTCTCGGTGCGGGTGACCGACCTGCTCGAGTTGGTGCGTGCCGCCGAGGCCAGCGGCGCCCGCCTCGAGCACGTGTACGACTACTGAGGCCGCGCCGCGAGCACGCCGTCGATCTCCGGCGCGTACCGCGCATACCAGGTGTTACTGAACCGCCCATCCGGGTCCCACGCGCGCTTCGCCTCGAAGAACGCCGGGATCTCGGGGTACGCGCGCAGGAGCTGGGCCGCGGTGTAGTGCAGCTGGTACGGCAGGAAGAACCGACCGCGATGCTGCGCGGCGAGGTCGATGAGCTCGCTGGTCAACTCGGCCATCCGCTGCGTCCCGAGGGCGTCGGTTGGCTGGTTGAGGTACAGCACGACGGAGAACGCAGGCTCCGGCGCGTACGTGAGCATGTTGTCCTCGGCATGCACGACACGCACGGAGGCGTTGAGGAGGTTGGCCTCGCGCCGGCGCAGCACGTCGCGGAGGTCATCAATGAACGGGATCAGCTCGGCGCGCGGCACGAAGTACTCGTGGAGGATGTCCGTGTCGCCCGCGAGCGCGTTCTGCAGGTAGGGCACGCTGTCGTGCATCGGCTCGTTGCGACTGACGAGGCAGGCCTCCCCCTCTCCGATCGCCTGCGCTCGCGTGACGGTGCACGACTCGAAGCGCGGCTCCAGGTAGCGCTCCGCCCACCACTTGGTCGACTTGAGGAGGTCGTTGCGCTTCGACAGGTTGAGGAGTGCGCGCCGGAGCTTCGTCGATGACGCCTCGGCGAGGGGCGGGCGCTCCAACCCGGCGTCATCAACGCGGTGGTAGCTGTAGACCAGGCCCTCGCGGAGCAGCGAACCCGGCGCGGTCGACAGGTGCACGTACATCAGGCCGACGTCCCGGTCCGCCTCGATCGCGCTGAACAGCGCGGGGAAGTCGCGATAGTCGATTACGGTCC
>CADEHD010000167.1 GCA_902827055.1 uncultured Chloroflexota bacterium
TCACGACCACGTTGCTGAACGGCGGCAGCGGCGCGCGCAATTCCTCGGGCAGTTCGTCGGGGTCGAGATTGGCGCGTACCAGGAACTCGGTGGCAGTGAAGACGCCGGGCGCATCCTCGCCGGGGATGCCGAGGTGCGCGCCCTCGGATGCGCCGTACGCGAGGAACACCGCGTCGAAGTCAGCGCGCAGCTGCTCGAAGGGCAGGTCGGTACCGACCCGCACGTTCGTCCGCACCTCGACGCCCAGCGCACGAAGCTCGTCGAACTTCCGTGCCACCGCGGGCTTGTTGAGTTTGAAATCGGGGATGCCGTACAGCAGGACGCCGCCGGGCTCGGGCCACGCCTCGAAGATGGTCACGCCGTGGCCCGCCCGCACGAGGCGTTCGGCACACCCGATGCCAGCCGGCCCGCTCCCGACGATCGCCACGCGCTTGCCCGTGGGGGCCGCCTTCGCCGGGTCGATGGTGCCGTGGCTGCGCTGCCACTCCGTGACGAAGACCTCCAGCTTGCCGATCGCGACCGGCAGTGCGTGCTTGCCGACAACGCAGTGGCCCTCGCAAAGGCGCTCCTGCGGGCAGAGACGTCCGCACATCTCGGGTAGCTCGCTCGTCGCGCGGAAGATCTCGGCACCGCGCTGGAAGTCACCCACCTCCAGGAACTGGAATGCCCCCGGGATGTCGTTGTGGACCGGGCACGCCTTCTGGCAGGGCGCCGCCGGGCACTGGATGCAGCGAGTCGCCTCGACCATCGCCGTCTCGGGATCGAACAGCGAGTAGACCTCGTCCCAGTTACCGAGGCGAGCCTCAGGAAGCTGCTTGGCCGGCCGATGCGGCGGCACCTGCAGGCGCGCCTTGCGGTCGACGTTCGGCTTCGGCTCGTTCTGAGGCTGCTCGCCGGCTCGAGTCACTCGCGAATCCGTCCCTGGCGCTCGCGTCGGGCGAGCAGCGGTGCAGCTCGTGCGCCGCGATAGGCCCAACCAGCGTACGGAGCGGAGGGCCCGCCCTCAACCGAGGGAAACCCTCAGGGCGTCACCGGACCGGGGTCAGGCGCTGTCGTCGGTGACCACGACGAATGTCGCCGAACCAGTGCCGACCACACGGTTATGTCCATCGACGAGCTCCACGGTGCAGTGGTTGAGCATCCGACCCCGCCGGGCGACGCGACCTATCGCACGCAGCACGTCGCCCTGGAACGGCCGGAGCCATCGGAAGTCGATCTGGCCTGTCACGGCGCGCTCGCCCGGCACCAGCAGCGTACGCAAGGCCCCGCCCATCGCCGAGTCGGCGATCACGAGCCACACCCCGCCGTGCACCACGCCGTCAGCGTTCAGCACGATCTCCGTTACGTTGAGCGTGATCTCGATCCAACCCTCACCGCCATCGGTTATGTCGAACCCGAGGTGGCCATAGATCGGCGCAATGAGGGAGCGCGGGTACGCGAGCCAGTCGCGTTCCGTCGCGTCACCCTCCGCAGCCGGACTCACTGGCCGCTCCCCGACGCTCCGGGGAGAAGCGCGCGCCGGCTCGAGGTGACCACCGCGACCACGACGAACACCGCGGCGCTCGACAGCACCACGGCGGGACTCACCGCGACGCGCGCGTGGTACGACAGGTGGAGGCCAACCACCGAAGCACCCATGCCGAGCAGCGCGCCGTAGACCATGATCAGCGGCAACCGCCGGACGAACAGCCCCGCCGTCGCGGCCGGGATGATGAGCATCGCGTTGACCAGCACAATCCCGATTGCCTTGAGCGCAACGACCACGGCGACCGCGACCATCACGAGCATCGCGTACTCGAAGAGCGTCGCACGGACGCCCATCGCGGCCGCCACCGCGGGGTCATACGCGACGAGCTGGAGCTCGCGGTAGAAGGCGAACACGAAGACGAGCAGCGCCGCTGACAGCGCCCCGGCCGCAAGCAAGTCGGACCGGGACACGCCGAGGATGTTGCCGAAGACAAACGCGGACAGGTCCGGCGTGTACGACGTGCGCCTCGAGAGGATGAGAATGCCAAACGAGAACATCGACACGAAGAAGATGCCGATCGCCGTGTCGTAGGACACGCGAGCCCGACGCCTCGTCAGCCCCACGCCGAGGGCGGTGACGACGGCAGCCACGAGCGCCCCGAGGACGACACTGCCACCCGTCACGAACGCAACCGCCACGCCGGCGAGCGTGGAGTGCGCCAGCGCGTCGCCCGAGAACGCCAGCCCCTTGTTCACCACGAACGCGCCGACCACGCCGCCGACCAGGCTCACGAGCGCCAGCGCGAGCAACGCGCGCCGCATGAACTCGAAGCGGTACGGGTCGAGCAACCACCCCTCGAGGCCGCCCACCTAGCGACGGCTCGATGGGTCGACGGACCGCGCCGCCGCCTGCGGGTAGAAGCCTGCCACCTGCACCCCCAGCGCACCAACGGTCACGAGGTGCATGTGGAACGTCTCACTCAGCACGGCCGGCGTCAGGACTTCGGCGGGCGGCCCCGCCGCGATCACCTCGCGGTTGAGGCAGACCGCCTCGTCGCAGGAGCTCATCACGCACGAGAGGTCGTGGGTGGCCACCAGGATGCTGTTTCCATCGCGGACGAGCGTGTCCAGGATCTGCAGCAACTCGTGCTGTGCTGCCGCATCGAGGCCCGCGAACGGCTCGTCGAGGAGCAGCAGGCGGGCACCCCGCGCGATCGCTCGAGCCATCAGCACGCGCCGCCGCTGGCCGCCGGAGAGCTGCCCGGCCTGGCGGGTGGCGAACTCCACGAGGTCGACGCGCTCCAACGCCTCGAAGGCCTGCGCCCGGTCCGCCGCGTTCCAGCGCGCGAACGGGCGGAAGTGGTGGTAGCGCCCCATCAACACCACATCGAGCACGGAGACCGGGAAGTCCCAGTCGACCTCCTCGACTTGCGGCATGTAGGCGATGTCATCGCGCGCCTCCTTCACGGGACGCCCGAACGCGATGGCCTGCCCCTTCAGTGGCTCGATGAGACCGAGGATCGCCTTGAACAGCGTCGACTTGCCGGCGCCGTTGGGACCGACCAGTCCCACCATCTCGCCCGCCGGCACATCGAACGTGACGCCGCGCACGGCGGCGGGCTGACCGGGGTACCCCGCCCAGAGGTCGCGCACCTCGAGCGCGAGCTCGCGATGGTGATGCTCGGGCGCGAGGGGCTCGCGGGCCGGTACGTGCTCACTCGGGCTGGTGGGCGCAACCTGCATGGGCGCAGTCTACTGCGGGGCCGGCGTAGCGAGACCCTGTACCAGTGCGCGCGCGTTCGCCCGCATCATCTCCTCGTAGGTCCCGACCGCCCCACCGAACGCGTCGCTGTAGAGCTCGAGGACGCGGACGTTCGTCTCCCGCGCCACCGCATCCAGCACGCCCGAGGGGAACTGTGGCTCCTTGTACACCGCCGGAACGCCTTCCCGCCGCACGAGCGAGACGAGCTCCGCCACATCGCGCGCGCTCGGCTCGCGTCCCCCGTCCCCGGGCAGGACCCCCGCCGCCACCTCGAAACCGAACGACCGCGCGAAGTAGGCAAACGCGTCGTGGAACACCACGATCCGCCGGTGCTCCGGGGGAATCGGGGCGAGCGTCGTCGCGAGCTCCCGCTGGAGCGCCCGCAGCCGCTCGGCCTGGATGCGGGCGCGCTCGCGGTAGGCATCGGCGTGTGCGCCATCGGCCGAGGCGAGCGCGGCCGCGATGTTCTCCACGTACCGCGCCGCCAGTTCCGGATCGAGCCACATGTGTGGGTCGCCCTCGTCGACGGCCGGCGCCGGCAGCCCCTCGGGCGGGCGCTCCTCGTCACCGTCCTCGTGCGCTCCGGACAGCGCAGGGAGCCCGGTCGAGGCGACGACAACCGCGGCCGAGGACCGTCGATTCTCAGCGACGACCTCCAGCAGGTTCCCCTCGAGGTGATAGCCGTTCACAACGATCACGTCGGCGGCCGCGATGTCGCGGGCCACCTGGGAAGGCGGCTCGAAGGAGTGCGGGTCTGACCCGGCCGGGATGAGCGACACGACCGACGCATCGGGGCCGGCGACGCCTCGAGTGAACTCGCCGAGGATGGCGGTCGTCGTCACCACGCGCAGCGGTCCGGGCGCGCGCGTCGCCTCGGACGCGCACCCGGCGACCAGCGTCCCGAGCGCTCCCACCAACGCCAGCGCCGCCAGGCCGGGCAGTCGCATGTGCATCACCCATCAACTGCATCGTGCTTGCTGTACTCGTGAGCCCTCGAGAGCGGCTGCGAGTGCTGAGAGGATTCCTGATACTCAGTATCACCTCACAATTGAGACTGTATCTCAGCACGGAATCGTCGACAAGCGTCGGTCTCGGACAGCCCAGCGCGCAGGGGGGAGACAGCGAGGCCCGCGCCCCCGATGATCAGCGCGGGCGGGACTGAATCGAAGGCAACACATGACAGGCGCTCGCGGGCGCGTTGCGCTGTGGCTCGGGACGCTCGCCGCGGTGGCGTGGATGACATGGCAGGCAAGCGCGGCCCTGTTGCCGTTCGCGGTCGGCGCCGTCATCGCGTACGCCCTAGCACCCCTGGTCGACCGCCTGACGAGTCTCCCCGTGCTCACGCGCACCAGTGACGTGATCCGCCGAGGCATCGCGGTGGCCGTGATCTACCTCGTGCTGGGCGGCGCGTTCGCGTGGATCGCCTCGGTGGCGCTGGTAGTGGCCGCGAACCAGATCGCCGAGTTCGTGAATACGCTGCCGCAGACCGTAGACGCGGCGCAGGCGACCGGGACCGCCTGGCTCGAGCGCTACCGCGCCCGCGTCCCCGCCGAGATGCAGGCGCAGCTCGAGAGCTTCATCGACGACGCGACCGCCGCCTCGACGGCCGCGTTCGGCGCGATGGCGAGTCGCTCGCTAGAGACGCTCACGAGCACGATCGGGCTGATCTTCGGGTTCGCCGTGACGCCGTTCTTCATGTTCTACGCGATGCGCGACCGCGGGAGCGCTCGAGCGGCGGTGCTGCGCGCGAGCCCGCCGGCCGCCGCCGCCGACGTCGACAACTTACTGCGCATCGCCGATGGGCTGCTCGGGCGCTTCCTCAAAGGCCAGCTCCTGCTGGGGCTCGTGGTGGGCA
>CADEHD010000168.1 GCA_902827055.1 uncultured Chloroflexota bacterium
CCATGGCGCGGGCCGGGGCCAGCAACGCCTCGAGGTCCACACCCGCGAGCGCGGCCGCGACCAGCCCGAAGTACGTCAGCGCCGAATAGCGCCCCCCGATGTCCTCGGGGTTGAGGAAGACCTCGGTGAACTGGCGCTCGCGAGCGAGTCGTTCGAGTCCCGAGCCGGGGTCGGTGATCGCCACGAACTGCGCGCCGTGCGGCGCCCGACCCCAGAAGTACTCGGCGTGGGACAGCGTCTCGATGGTGCCACCCGACTTGCTCGCCACGACGAACAACGTCCGCTCGAGCGGCGCGCCGGCCTCGATGGCCGCTACCTGCGCCGGGTCGGTCGAATCGAGCACCTCGATGGCGAGCGCACCGGGCGCGCGCCCGTACGTGGCGAACAGCACCTCGGGCGCCAGGCTCGACCCGCCCATGCCCAGCAGGACGGCCCGCTCGAACCCCGCCGCCGCGATGCGCCGCGCGAAGGCGGTGAGGCGTTCGATCTCCTTGCTGAACCGCTCGGGCGCGTCCAGCCACCCGAGGCGATTCGCGATCTCAGTGGGCTCGGGGTGCCAGAGGGTGTGATCACGCTCCCAGACCCGAGCGATGACGCGCTCGGCGCGCATGCGGTCCAGCCGCTCGCGCAGGGCCCCCTGGAGCACGGGCGGCAGCGTCGAGCCGGGCACAGTGGCGGTCATGAGCGGCTCCGCACGGTGCCGAGCGCGTCACGCACGCGGTCGAGCAGCGTGTCGAAGTCCTTCTGGAATGCGGCCAGGCCCTCGACGAGGAGCTGGGCCGTGACCTGCTCGAGGTGTACGCCGGCGCTCTCGAGGCCAGAGAGCGTCGTGGCGGCTCCCTCGAGGTCCACGGCGGGGACGGGTGTACCGTCCCCGTGGTCCAGGAACGCCTCGATGGTGGGTAGCGGCAGAGTGTTCACGGTCTCCGGGAGCACCAGGCGGTCGACGTAGAGCACGTCGCTGTACGCCGCGTTCTTCGTGCCGGTGGAACCCCACAGTGGCCGCTGCACGCGCGCGCCCGCCTGCGCCAGCGCCTTCCAGCGCGGACTCGCGCGGAGCGCCTCGAATCGCTGGTAGGCCGCCAGGGCGTTCGCGACGGCGGCTCGGCCGCGCAGCTCGGAGCCCTCGGGGAGCTGGGGGTCGACCGCGGTGTCGACGCGCGACACGAAGAACGAGGCGACCCCGGCGACGTTGTCGACCGGCTGTCCCGCGGCCCGGCGTGCCTCGAGGCCGGCGATGTACGCCTCGGCGAACCCGGCGTACTGGTCCACCGAGAACAGCAGGGTGTTGTTGACGTTCACGCCGGCCTCGATGAGCCGGCGCGTGGTCTCGATGCCGGCCTCGGTCCCCGGCACCTTGATCATGAGGTTGGGGCGATCCACGAGGGCCACGAGCCGCAGCGCCTCCGCGACGCTCCGCTCGGTGTCATCCTCGATGCCGGGCGGCAGCTCGAACGAGACGAACCCGTCGGCCCCGGCGGTCGCCGCGTAGATCCCCGCGAAGTGGTCGGCGGCCCGCCGGATGTCCTCCGATGCGAGTCGCACGAACGCCTCGTATGGGTCCGTGACGCCCTCGGCGGCCAGCGCCGCGAGCGGCGCGTCGTAGTCGCTCGAGCCGGCGATCGCCTTCGAGAAGATCGAGGGGTTCGAGGTCAGGCCCTGCACCACGCCGCCCTCGATCAGGCGGGCGAGGTCGCCGCTGTCGAGCAATGGGCGGCTGATGAAGTCGAGCCAGATGCTCTGTTTCGCCGCGCGCAGGCGCTGCAGCGATGGTGGCTGTCCGGTCATGGCTACTCCCGGGTCGGTCTACGTCGCGACGGCCGCGACGTGTGTGTCGCGACCCTAGGGTTGGCCGAAGCGGTCCTCCAGCGCGATGACTTTTCGCAGCCGTCGGTGGAAGCGCTCCTCGTTCGAGAATACCGCGCCCGCGAATGCGCGCACGATCTCGCGCGCCAGCTGCGCCCCGACGACACGCCCGCCGAGGCAGAGCACGTTCATGTCGTCGTCCTCGACACCCTGGTGCGCGGAGAACGTGTCGTGACACGTGCCGGCGCGCACGCCTCGGACCTTGTTGGCCGCGACGCAGGCCCCGACGCCGCTGCCGCAGACGATGACGCCCCGGTCGGCGTCCCCGGTCGTCACGGCTCGCGCGACGACCTCGGCGATGTCCGGGTAGTCGACGGGGGTCTCGTCGTGCACCCCCACGTCCACGACCTCGAGGCCGAGCGCCTGCAGCTCGGTGATGACCGCGCCCTTGAGGGCGAAACCGGCGTGGTCGCAGCCGACCACGAACTTTCGCGGCGCCGATGTCACCTGGCCACCTGCGTCCCCTGTGTCACGTGCTGCGTCACGTGCCTCATCCGCCCGTCCTCAAGCGCCGGGCGAGCGCCGCAGCAGCGCCTCCGCGCGCGCGAGCACGCTCGCCTCGTCGAAGCCGAACCGGGCCATGATCTCCTTCTCGGACGCGGACGCCCCGAACTCATCGAGGGCCACGATGTCGCCATCGGCACCTACCCAGCGGTGCCACCCGAGCGACGCGGCGGCCTCGATGGAGAGGCGCGGGACCCCGGGCGGCAGGAGCTCGCCGATGTACGCGGCCGGCTGTTCGTCCAGGAGCTCCCAGCTCGGCATGCTCACCACGCGCACGTGCCGGCCGGCGGCCTGCAGCTGCGCGCGCACGGCGAGCGCCAGCGACACCTCGGAACCGGTCGCGAGCAGCACCAGCTCGGGCGCGCCGCCCTCGGCGTCGGCCACCACGTAGCCACCGCGCCGGACTCCCGCCCTGACTGCGGCGAGGTCCTCGAGGATCGGCAAGCCCTGCCGTGAGAGGACGAACGCGGTCGGCCCCTCGCGCTGGAGCGCCACGCGCCACGCCTCGGCGGTCTCATTGCCATCGGCGGGGCGCAGCACCGCCAGCCCGGGCATCGCGCGGAGCGACGCCAGGTGCTCGACGGGCTGGTGCGTCGGTCCGTCCCCACCGAGGCCGATCGTGTCGTGCGTGAACACGAAGATCGACCCGACGCGCTGCAGCGCAGCGAGGCGGATGGCGGGCCGCATGTAGTCGGAGAAGATGAGGAAGGTGGCCGCGAACGGGCGCACGCCACCGTGGAGCGCCATCCCGTTCGTGATCTGTCCCATCGCGTGCTCGCGGACGCCGAAGCGCAGCTGGCGCCCTCCGGGGTTCGCGCCGCTGAAGTTCGTGTCGCCGACCAGCTGCACGCCGTTCGACTCGGTCAGGTCGGCCGAGCCACCGATGATGCTCGGCACGCGCTGCGCGAGGCCGTTCAGGACGCGACCGGATGCGACGCACGCTGTCGTCGGCCGCAGGCGGCGCCGACGACGACCGGAGGGCCGAACCGTGACCGACGACGACCGCTGGCTGCGCGACGACCTGCACCGATTGGCCGGCTCCACGCCCGACGAAGCCGCGGGACTGACGGCCATGCGTTCGCGGGCGCGCTCGCTCCAGCGCCGACGTGCCGGCTTCGTCGGCGGCATTGCCGCGGTCGCCGCTGTGCTGGCGGGCATCGTCGCGACGCTGCGCCTCGGCGACGACGCGGCCGAGCTGCGGACGGCCGACACCGCCCCGGCCGCTGACAACCCCGCCCCGCCATCGGGCCCCGACCAGGCGTCTGCGCCGGCCGGGCCACCGCCGGGTGACGCACCACCAGCAGCCCCGGCCGCTGCCGCTCCCCGCCCGGCCGGCGGAGGAGGGGGAGGCTCGCTGTCACAGGCTGCCGTCACCAGCGCCTGGGGTCCCCTGCTCGACGCCCTCAGCCAGAAGGTCCGGGCCCGCTTCAAGGGGGGCAGGATCACCACGGTCGACCCCGGCTCGATCACTTTCGGGGTGCCCAACGCCATCGCCCGAGACCGCTGCCTCCAGGTCTCGGCCGACCTCGAAGCCGCCCTGGCCCAGCACTTCGGCCAACCCGTCCAGGTCCATGTGGTCATCGACGATCAGGCGTCGGCCCCGATCGACGTCGCCCGCATCGAGCCCCGCCCCGTGGCCAACGCCCCGAGCGACCTCGACGAAGACGTCGGCCCCGTCTCCGAGCTGGTCGACGCCACAGACCAGTCGGCCAACGGCATAGACCGCCTCACCAAGGCCTTCCCCGGCTCCGAGGTGATCGATGCCTAGCCGGCAGCGGCCGACACAACGCCATCCCGCCCACCCCATCACCACAGGAGCCACCCGATGAGCGACAACGGAGGGTTCGACATCTCCAGCCTGCTGGAGCAGGCCCAGGCCGTGCAGCAGCAGCTGCAGGAGGCCCAGGAGGCCCAGGCCGCCACCATCGTCACCGGCTCGGCCGGCGGGGGCAAGGTGACGGTGGAGGCCACCGGCGGCGGCGAGTTCCGCCGGGTCACGATCGCCCCCGAGGTGGTCGACGCCAGCGACGTGGAGCTGCTGGAGGAGCTGGTGCTGGCCGCCATCCGCGACGTCACGGGCCAGATCGCCGACCTCCAGACCGGCGCCATGAGCGGCCTCCAGCTGCCCGACATGGGCGGCATCGGCCGCCTCCTCGGCGGCGGAGGTGCCCCCACGTGAGCGCCTACGCCCGGCCGGTTGAGGTACTGATCGACGAGCTGGGCCGCCTCCCCGGCATCGGCCCCAAATCGGCCCAGCGCATCGCCTTCCACCTGCTCAAGGTCGACACGGTCGACGCCCGCCGCCTGGCCGACGCCATCGTGGCCATGAAGGAGAACGTGTCCTTCTGCGAGCGGTGCTTCAACGTGGCCGAAGGCCCGGCCTGCACCATCTGCACCGACCCGGCGCGCGACCAGTCGATCCTGTGCGTGGTCGAGGAGCCGAAAGACATCGCCGCCCTGGAGAAGACCGGCGTGTTCAAGGGCGTCTACCACGTTCTCCTTGGGGTGATGAACCCCCTGGAAGGGATCGGGCCGGAGAACCTCAAGATCCGGGAGCTGGCCCTGCGGGTGGCGGGCGAAGACATCACCGAGGTCATCCTGTGCACCAACCCCAACCTGGAGGGGGAGATGACGGC
>CADEHD010000169.1:0-2627 GCA_902827055.1 uncultured Chloroflexota bacterium
AATACGCGTCGACGCGGACGCAACACTACGAACTGGCCGTACGCAAGCCGTCGGACGCCCGAGCCGTGACCCCGCGGGGTGACGGTCGGGCTAGCGCATCGCCATGCCGCAAGCGGAACGATGACGGAATCGGGTGCGGTGGAGCATCAGGAGGCGCCTTCCGTTCATCTTCCCCGTCCTCGCCGAGGACAGGTCGGAATTGGCACCGTGTTCGCCCCGGCGAAGGGCGACCGGTTGCCGTGGCTTCAATGGGCCGTGACCCTCAGCCACTCTGGATGAACCGCGCCCGGAGGCGCAGAGTGCCCATACGCTAGGGTCGGTGGCGGAAGCGTGTCAATCGGGCCACCGAGGGGCACCGCCCGCTCGAGCGCCTACCGCCCGCGAAGCGCCCGTTCGACCCGCTCGAGGTCCACAGGCGCCTGGGTGACTACCCGGCCGTCCACCTCGATCACCGGGATCTCGAAGACCCAGCGCCGCTCGAGGTCGGGGTCCGAGTGGATATCGACCTCGCTGAACACGAACGGCGTCCGGCGCGCCAGCTGCTGCAGCCCCAGCCGAGCCTCCTCGCAGAGATGACACCCCGGGGCCGAGAAGAGCACCACGCGGTGCGGACCGGCCGCGGCAGGACGCGTCATCGGCGTCCCGCTAGAGGTCGCCGCCGCGGCGGCCCCGAGCCGGGCGGGCGGGCACGACGCGGATCCGCGCGGCATCCGGACTCGTCACCGGTCCGGACGGTCGGAGATCCCTCGGGTGGCGCCAGATCCACCAGATCGCGGGCGCCGAGAGCAGCAGCGCGACGACCGAGATCATCTGTGGCACGTCGAGGCCGAACGCGGCGCTGGCAGAGTCCACGCGCAGGGTCGAAACCAGGAATCGCAGTACCGAGTAGACGTCGAGGAACACGAAGAACACCAGCGCCGGCCAGCGTCGCAGCCGCTCGAACACCGCGAACATGAGCACCATCAGTCCGATCATGCCGAGCAGCTCGTAGGTGGTCGCGGGATGGTGCGGGCCAACCGCAATCGAATGCGCGAACGCGGGGGAATCGCGATGCGTGTACACGACCCCCCAGGGCAGCGTGGTAGCCGTCGAGAGGTGCTCCCCGTTGACCAGGTCACCCAGGCGGCCAATCGCAAGGCCGGCGAGCAACCCGAAGCCGGCAGAGTCGAGCCCGAGGCGCACGTCGTAGCGCCGCCACATCGCGAAGAGGAGGCCCGACAGCACCCCGCCGATCACCGCACCCCACACCGAGATGCCGCCCTCGTTGAGCGCCAGGATCTCGAATGGGCGATCGCGGAAAAAGCTCCAGTGCTCGATGACGTAGAGGAGCCGCGCACCGAGCACGCCGCCGGGCACGGCGACGAGCGAGATCGCGTACGCATCGTCCTCGTCGAACCCGATCCGGCGGCCGATGTACAGCGCGAGCTGCACGCCGGCAAGGATGCCGACGGCGGTGAAGAAGCCGTGCCACGTGAGCACCAGCCCACCGATCGTCACGATGTTCGGGCTCCACGGGATCGAGATCGTCAGGAACATGGCGAGGACCTCGTCACGCCGCACCGAAGAGCTGGAGATACAGGCTTCGGACCACGGCCGGGTCCAGGCCGGCACCGAGGAACGAATCGCCGATCCGAACCTCGGCGTGAAGGTGCATCTCGGTGCCCGGGGCGGTGATGAACTCGGGCGTGCCGGACTCGCCGACGCCGCCGAGCTGCTGGCCGGACCGCACCTGCGCGCCGACGCGAATCCCCGTCGAGATCGAACTCAGATGGCAGTAGCGGGTCACGACGCCACCCCCATGGTCGACCCAGACCTGGCGCCCGCGATACGTGTCCAGGGTGGCGGCATCCGAGTAGCCCTGCTGCGCGGTGAGCGCCGCGAGCTCGCGGACCTGCTGCGCGGTGATGTCCCGGTAGTCGAGGTCGGCTCGCACAACGTTTCCCGGGTACATCGCCAGGACCGGCGTGCCGAACTGGATGAATGCACACGAGGACCCGGCATAGAAATCGAGCCCCTCGTGCACGCCGTTCCGGTAGGTCCGCGGCGCGTTCGGCAGGAGCGCGTCGGACTGAGGCAAACATCCGCCCTCGACAGGCCACGTGAACGGCCGCGGGATCAGGCGGTCAAGGACCGGTGACCGCGGATCCGGGGTGGCGGTGGGTGTCGCGACGACTGGCGCGGGCGTCGCCGTGCGGAGCTGGGGCACCAGGATCAGCTCCTGAGTGGGAGTCGGCGTCGGCGCCACCTCGGAAGAGCCGCAACCCACGAGCGCCATCGCGCTCAGCCGAGCGGCGAGCGACAGGAACCCCCGGCGGTCAAGGCGCGTCGCGGTCATTCCACCCACCGTACGAGGATGGCCGCACCCACTGGTGCCGTCAAAGGGACGTGCCCACCAGCGCGCCTCATTCGCGGCGGCGCCCACGACGGCGCGCCACGGCCATCGAGGAGGCGTGTGCACGCTCCGCCCAGCCGTCAGTGCGCGCGTCGAGCGACTCACCCGGCCCGTAGCGGTGGCGCAGTGCGGCGAGAATCAGCCGGTCCGCCAGCGCGGGGTTCTTCGGCAGCACCGGGCCGTGCAAGTAAGTACCGATCGCCTCGCGGTACACGGCGCCCTCGAAGCGATCGTC
>CADEHD010000169.1:2727-4998 GCA_902827055.1 uncultured Chloroflexota bacterium
TGGAGGTCGACCGCCACGCGCCGCTGCTCGGCGTCCTGTCCACCACCGATGAGCACCAGGTCTGCGTCCTCGGGCAAGGGGTCGCCGAGGCCGACGTTGGTCACCTCGAGGTCAACGCCGTGCTCACGGCACCGAGAGCGCAGTGCGATCAGATTCCCGCGGTCGGCGTAGACATCCATGATCTCGGGGTACAGCACTGCCACCCGGATCGCGCGCTGAGAGGCCATCATGGCGTGTCCATCCAGTACTGGCGTCCGCCGGTCCAGGCGGCGAGCAGCGCACGGACCTCGAGCATCGCCGTGTACGTGGCCACGATATCGAGGCGTCCACCCTCTGGGAGCGCATCCACGGCACGACCGAGCGCGACCGCGACATCGGACTCGACGAGCGTCGGCTCCAGCCCGCCCAGGTGCAGGCGCAGAGCCAGGTCGTCGGCACGGGCTCCGCTCACAGTAAGGGCGGCGGCCCGGCCGACGAGCGGTTCCACGTCCGCGTCGTAAATCCACGAGACATCGCGCCCGTCCTGGATGCCGTCGTTCAGCAACCACAGCATGTGCAGGTCGCGCTGGCCGGCTGCCAGCGCTCGAACCACCTCGTTGAGGCCCGCCGGGTTCTTCGCGAGCAGGATCCGCACCTGGCGCCCGCGCACGATAAAGCGCTCCTGCCTGCCGAACGCTGGTCCCGCGTCCTCCAACGCCGCAACGACCGCCTCGGACGGAAGCGCAAGGGCAAACGCGGCGGCCGCGGCGGCGACCGCGTTGTAGACGGAGTACAGGCCAGCCTGCGGTAACTCGACCGGCACCTGGAGCTCGGGCGTTACCAGCTCGAATCGCACGCTCGACTCGCCGAGCTCGACGTGGCGGGCGAGAACCGCCGGCGTCGGCCGCGACCGACCGCAGGACGGGCAACGCCAGTGGCCCACATGCCCGACGAAGCGTGCGGCGTACTCGAACATGCCACCGCACGCACAGAAGCGCGCATCGGCGGCGTGCTCGGCCGCGCGCAGCGCCACCCGCGTGTCATCGATGCCGAAGAAGACCACATCGCCGCGCGCGCACTGGGCCAGCTGCGCGACGGACGGGTCGTCAGCGTTGAGGACAAGCGTCGGACCTCCGCCCTCCCGCTCGAGCGCGTGCCGCCACCCGCGGGCAATCGAGTCAACCTCGCCATATCGGTCGAGCTGGTCGCGAAACAGGTTGAGGAAGACCGCCACACGCGGGTGGATCCGCGGAAGGAGCGCCGCCGCCGCGGCCTCATCTACCTCGAGCACGGCCACGCGATCCGACGGCTCCGGCAGGGCACCGAGGTGGCCCGCGCCATCCACGAGCGCACCAACCAGCCCGCGCTCGAGGTTGGAGCCCGAGGGATTGGCGACAACGTCCAGGTGCGCGGCCCGAGCCGCGGCGGTCAGCAGGTGCGCCGTCGTGGTCTTGCCGTTGGTACCGGTGACCAGCACCGCGCCGCGGTCGGCGACGCCGGCCAGCGCATCGACGAGGTCGGGCGCGATCCGTCCCGCGACGAGCCCCGGGATCGCGGTGCCGCCGCCTCGCCCGAGGGCTCGCGACGCCGCGCCAACCAGCCGCCCACTGAGCAGCGCCGCGCGACGCCTCGGCGACGTCCACGAACCGGGGCGGTGCGAGTTGCGGGCGGAGAACAACAGCAGCACCTTCCCATTCTCGCACGGCTCGCGCTGGTGGCCGGGCCCTCCCACAACGCGCTGGCCGGGTATTGCCAACGCACTATCAGGGCCTACGCTGCCCCGACAGCACGGACGAATTGCGGAGGATTGCGCGTGACGTCAGACGTGGATACCAGCACCTGGAAGAAGACGCCGGACGGCATCGCTATTCCGCCCCCGAGTCCGGACGACGTCCTGTACGAGTCGCGCGGGGACATTGGGTGGATCACACTCAACCGCCCCGTCGTGCTGAACGCCATGAACAAGAGTATGCAGCGCGCGCTGGGGAAGGCCCTCGATGCAGCCGAGGCCGACGCCGACGCGAAGGCGTTCGTCCTCATCGGCGCGGGCCGCGGCTTCTCCGCTGGCGGTGACCTGTGGGCCTCCCTGTACCCCGACGACGAGCCCGCGCCCAACGGTGACGAGTTGAAGATGCGGATCTTCAACTTCGATCGTCCCTTCGTCGCGGCCGTTCGAGGCGCCGCCCTCGGCCAGGGCTTCGAGCTGGCGGCCGTCTGCGATCTCACCGTCGCCTCCGAGACCGCGCGCATGGGCGAGATCCAGATCCGCCACGGCTTCGGCCCCCCGCTGTT
>CADEHD010000170.1 GCA_902827055.1 uncultured Chloroflexota bacterium
CCGTCAGCGAACTGCGTCGTGGGCAGGTCGACTGGACCATGGGCATGGTGCAGGACGTCGCGCAGGGCTCCGCGCCCGTGCGCATCGATGTCCGGGTCGCCTTCGCGACGGGCGCCGAGGCCCCCGTCACGCTGATCCTGCCGCTCTCGCTGCTGACTCGCATGGGCGAGGAGCTTGCTGGAGCGTCCGCGATGGAGAGTGTGACTGCGGAGCCGCCCTCAGCTGCAATGCCAACGGAGGCCGCCGAGGCCCTCTTCGGTGGCGCTTCTGCCGCGCCGAACGTGACGCCGTTCCCCGGCGCCGCCGCGGGGCGGTCGGCTGGCGCTGACGCGTTCGCGACGCCACCCGGCGTCGGCACGGGCGAGTCCGCCGTGCACCCGGTGCGCTTCCCGCCGTTGCCGGCGATCGACGCCGTGGGGTCGGCGCCGCAGCCGATCGACATGCTCATGGACGTGTCGATGCGCGTCAGCGTGGAGCTCGGGCGGTCGTCCCTGACCGTCGAGGAGGTGCTCGAGCTCGGACCCGGCTCTGTGGTCGAGCTCAACAAGCTCGCTGGCGAGCCCGTCGACATCCTTGTGAACGACCGGCTCATCGCTCGAGGTGAAGTCGTCGTGGTTGACGAGAACTTCGGCGTGCGCATCACCGAGATCATCTCGCCGCGCCAGCGCGCGAACGCGATCGGGCGCTAACAATGCGACGAACCGCACTCTCGCTCGCGCTGGTCGTGAGCGTGTTGGCCTCAGCCCTGCCGCGGCTGGCCCTCGCCCAGGTGGCCGGTGGCGACGTCGGTGGCAGCGTCGTGACGTTCGGGGCGTGGGACTGGCTGAACCTCGTGGTTCGACTCGCCGCCGTCGTGGCGATCATCTGGGGCGTGTTCTGGGCCCTGCGCTGGTACAACCGGCGGATTCAGACCGGCACTGGAGCGTCGCGATCGCTCCAGATCCTCGAAACCCGCACGCTCGGGCCGAGTCGCTCGCTGCAGCTCGTGCGCGTCGGCCATCGGGCCGTGCTCGTGGGCGTGACGGCCGACCGGATCAATCAGCTCCTCGAGATCGACGATCCGGAGGAGGTCGAGCGGCTCGCCGAGGCGGCCGCGGCGGCGCAGGGCCAGGGCCCCGCGCTGGCACGCGTCGCTGGCACGCTCACGCGCCTCGCAAGCGCAGGTCGGGAGCCGCGAGGGCGACAGCGTGCCGCGCTCGCGACGGCACCGTCACCTCCGGTCGGCGACGGCACGATGCCCCCGGTCTCGCCGAGTGCACAGCAGGTGCAGGCCAGCGCCGCGTATCGCGGCGCGCGGATCGCCGAGCTACAGCGCGCCATCGAGGACGCGCGACGTGGCACCTCGTTCGAGCGGATCTCTTGAGCCTCCGCTCCCGCCGGCTCCTGATCGGCCAGGCGACGTTGCTTGCAGCGTTCGCCAGCGGCTGCGTCGCCGCCGACGGCTCGGCGGCCCTGCCGAACCTCGGCGGGGTCGACGGCGCCGCCCCCACCAGCGGGGCCACGGGCGTGCAGCTTCTGGTCCTGCTCACGGTCCTGTCGATCGCCCCGGCGCTGCTCATCATGGTGACGTCGTTCACCCGGACGATTCTCGTGCTGTCGCTCGTGCGGAACGCGATCGGCGTGCCGCAGCTGCCACCGAACCAGGTGCTGCTGGGCCTGTCGTTCCTGCTCACGGTCTTCGTGATGGCTCCGGTGTGGAAGATCGTCAACACCGAGGCGGTCCAGCCATACCTCGCCGGCGAGCTGCCACAGGCCGAGGCGATCCGCCGCGCGGAGGCTCCGGTGCGGAAGTTCATGCTGGCGCAGACCCGCGAGGCCGACCTGACGCTCTTCGTGAACCTGTCGAAGGAAGAGCGCCCGCGGACCGTCGACGACGTGCCGACTTACGTCGTGATCCCCGCCTTCCTCGTCAGCGAGCTCAAGACCGCCTTCCTGATGGGCTTCATCATCTTTGTGCCCTTCCTCGTGATCGACCTCGTGGTGTCATCGGCGCTGCTCGCGATGGGCATGATGATGCTGCCGCCTGTTGTGGTGTCGCTGCCGTTCAAGATCCTCCTGTTCGTCCTCGTCGACGGCTGGGGTCTGATCATCGGGTCCCTCGTCTCGAGCTTCGTCACCTAGCCATGGCACACGTGCAGGAGAGCCGTCCATGAACGACGCACAGGTAATTGCGATTGCTGGCGAGGCCCTCTGGACCGCGCTGCTCGTGTCGGCGCCGATCCTCGTCGTGACGTTGCTGATCGGCGTCGTGGTGTCGGTGTTCCAGGCCATGACGCAGGTCAACGAGGCCACGCTCACCTTCGTGCCGAAGCTGCTCGGCGTCTTCGCCGTGTCTGCGGTCATGGGCCCGTGGATGGTCGGGACGATGGTGCAGTACACGCACCGCCTGTTCGCCACCCTCCCGCAGGCTGTGCGCTAGGGAAGCGGGGAGCACCGCGTGCTGACCGAGGTGATGGGCGTGTCGCCGGGCTGGGCTGCCCAGTTCCTGTACGTATTCGCGCGCCTCAGCGCGGCGATCGTCGTCGCGCCCTTCTTTGGTGCGCGCGGCGTGCCGCCGCAGGTCAAAGTCGGCCTCGCGTTGCTGCTGTCGTTGGTCGTGCTGCCGTTGCAGCGCGCGCCCTCGATGACCCCGCCCGACAACCTGCTGGTGTTCGCCACAGTCCTTGGTTCCGAGGTGCTGGTCGGCCTCGCTCTGGGCATCGGCGTGATGTTCGTGATCACCTCCCTGGAGATGGGCGCTTCGCTCGTCGGGGTCCAGATCGGGTACAGCATCGGCAGCGTCATCGATCCGCTGACCGGGGCTCAGTCGGGCGCCATTGAGCAGTTCTACCGGCTCGTCGCGACGCTCGTGTTCTTCGTCGTCAATGGTCACCACATGGTCATCAGCAGCCTGGTCCTGAGCTTCAACGTCGTGCACGCGGGCAGCGCCGACCTCTCCCTGATCGCGGGAGAGCGGTCGGTACCGTTCTTCGCGTCGCTGTTCGTGATTGCGCTGCGCGTGGCGCTGCCGGTGATCGTCGCGCTGCTGCTCGCCGACCTTGTCCTTGGCATGCTCGGGCGCGCAGTGCCGCAGCTGAACGTGCTTGTCGTTGGTATGCCCGTGAAGATCGGCGCAGGCCTGTTCGTGGCCGCGCTCAGCGTGCCCCTGATGGTGGCGTTCCTCGGCACCTCCCTTACCGCATCCATCCCGCAGACCCTCGGGCTGCTGCGGCAATGAGGGCCCACCGATGACGACGGACCGCACCGAGGAGCCCACGTCCCGTCGGCTCGAGGACGCGCGCCGGCGAGGACAGGTCGCGCACTCCCGCGAGGTCGACACGGCGATCGTGCTGACCGCGGCGCTGCTCGTGATGCGCGTGTCCGGCGAGCAGATGTGGCGGGGGATGGAGTCGCTGCTGCGAGACAGCTTCGCCGTCCTCGGACGGGACGACCTGCTCACACTCGAACTCACCGCCGAGCTGGGGAGCGACCTCATCTGGCGCAGCCTGGGGATTCTCTTCCCGCTGCTCCTCGGGATTGGCGCCCTGGCAACGCTCGGTGGGGTGCTGCAGACCGGGTTCGTGCTGTCGCCGGAAGCGGTGAAGCCGCAGTTCTCCCGACTCAACCCCTTGCAAGGCGTGAAGCGCGTGTTCGGATCGAAGCGCTCGTTCGTCCAGGTGCTCGTGAGCATCGTCGAGCTTGTGTTCGTCGGCTTCATCGCGTACCTCGCGATTCGCGCTCGCCTCGATGACATCCTCAGCCTGGGCCTGCGTCGTGACTTCCTGCCTTCGCTCGGGGTGACCGTCTCGATCGCGCTCGACGTCACCCTGAAGGTGTGCCTCGCGCTCATCGCGATCGCGGCGGCTGACTTCGTGTTCCAGCGGATGGACTGGCTGTCGCAGCTGCGCATGACGAAGCAGGAAGTGAAAGACGAGAACCGGCAGAACGAGGGCGATCCGCAGGTGAAGCAGCGCATGGCGCGCCTCCGGCGGTCGCTGATGACCCGAGTCCTCTCGGCCGTGCCGCAGGCCGACGTCGTGCTGACGAACCCCACGCACTACGCCGTGGCGATCAAATACAACCCCGCGACCGACCGCGCACCGCGCGTGCTCGCCAAGGGGCAGGACTACATCGCGCAGCGCATCCGCGAGGTGGCGATGGAGCACAGCGTCCCGATCATGCAGAACCCTCCGCTCACTCGCGCGATCTTCCGCGCCGTACCCGTCAACCACGAGATCACCCCGGAGCTCTACGAGTCCGTCGCCGAGGTGCTCGCGTTCGTGTACCGCCTGCGCTCGCCGCGCCGGGCAAGCGCGTAACCAGGGATAGAGGGGCAGAACATGGCCGTGCAGGGACGCACCGCACCAACCGGCGCAGCAGGCGCCGGAGCGCCACCGCTACTCGCGGGGGCGCTGCGCTTGCTGACGGCGAACGCGGATGTCGCGCTGGCGGCGATGCTCATGCTCACCGTGCTCATGATGGTGATCCCGGTGCCGGCCGTCTTCCTGGACCTGCTGATCGCCGCGAACATCGCCGCGGCCGTGACCGTGCTGCTGATCTCGATGTACACGCGCGAGGTCCTGCAGTTCTCGGTGTTCCCGTCGCTGCTGCTGTTGCTGACGTTGTTCCGACTCGCGATCAACGTGTCGTCGACGCGCCTCATCCTCCTACACGGCGACGCCGGGCACGTGATCGAGGCGTTCGGCAACTTCGTGGTTGGTGGGTCGCTGGTAGTCGGGGTCGTGGTGTTCCTGATCCTCCTCGTGATCCAGTTCGTCGTGATCACGAACGGCGCCGGGCGCATCGCCGAGGTGGCCGCGCGCTTCGTGCTCGACGCCATGCCCGGCAAGCAGATGGCGATCGACGCCGATCTGAACGCCGGGCAGATCACCGACCAGGAGGCGCGCAAGCGCCGCGACGACATCGCGCGGGAGGCGGACTTCTACGGCGCGATGGACGGCGCCATGAAGTTCGTCAAGGGCGACGCCATCGCCGG
>CADEHD010000171.1 GCA_902827055.1 uncultured Chloroflexota bacterium
GCGCGCGCGCGTCGAGTTGACTGGCGACCACGTGGAGGTGCGGCCCGAGCGTCCCCCGGAGCCACGCCCCCTCCCGTGGAGGCGCTCGTGACCACCGATACGCGCTCCGCCACCGAAGGACGGGTGGGCCTCCCGATCCGCGCGCTCGGCGTCTCGCGGTCGTTCCACGGCGGAGGCGGCACCGTCCACGCCGTCCGCGATGTGACGCTGGAGGTGCCGGCGGGCCAGTTCCTGGCGCTCGTCGGACGCTCCGGCTCCGGGAAGACGACGCTCCTCAACCTCGTCGCCGGACTCGACCGCCCCGATGCCGGGCAGGTGTTCATCGGTGACGACGAGGTGTCAGCGTTCTCCGAGGCGCAACTCACGACCCTGCGCCGTCACACGCTCGGCTTCGTCTTCCAGTCGTTCGGCCTCCTGCCACTCTTGTCGGCCGCCGAGAACATCGAGCTGGCGCTGCGCATCGCCGGAGCCGGCCTGCGCGAGCGGTCCGAGCGCACGCGCGAGTTGATCGACCTCGTGGGACTCTCCAGGCGTGCGAACCACCGGCCATACGAACTCTCTGGAGGCGAGCAACAGCGCGTCGCCGTCGCGCGCGCGCTGGCGAATCGACCGCGCGTCATCATCGCGGACGAGCCCACGGGCGAGCTCGACTCCTCGACGGGCGCCCAGATCTTCGCGCTGCTGCGCGGCGTCGCGGACGAGGGCGTCACGATCGTGACGGCTACCCACGACCCTTTTGTGATGCAGCAGGTCGACCGCGTCGAGGAGCTGTCGGACGGGCGGCTCCTCCCTGTCTCGGAGCGCGTCCTGGCGCCGTCGACGCGCCCGACCCCGATCCAGCCGTCCCGCCGCCCGACACCGCTGCGATGACCGGGCTCCTGCACGTCGTCTGCGCTGGGGTGCGGCCCGATGTCACCGCGGAGCAGCGCGCCGCCGCCGCGACGCTCGCTGAGGGGCTGGCAGGCGCCCCCGCCGTGCGAGGCGTGATCGTGGCGGAGTCGCAGTCCCACCTCCTGGTGGCCACCTGGCTCGACGCCCGCGGCAGCCTCGAGGCGTTCGCTGCCTCGCCGCAGCACATGGCCTTCATCATGCGCGGCGTGGCCCTCGTGACGTCCGGGATGTGGAGCGCCGCCGTCGAGACCGACGCCCACCCGCCCTCCGCCGCCGAGGCGCTGCTCGTGTTCGGGCTCCGCACCGTGGAAGGCGCTCCGCTGTACGAGTGGCAGGTGCGCGCGCTCCTCGACGAGCTGGCCACCCTCCCGGGCACGTGCGCCGCCGGCCCCACCTTCGAGGAGCGCGACCGGTTCCGTGCGGCCGGCGCCATCGCCGTGCCACCCGCCGGAACCGCCGCCTTCGAGGCCGCCCGCGCGCAACTCGAGGGCACGCGCCGGCTCGGCGATGCCTTCGTCACCGCGTACGCCCCCGTCATCGCCGTGCGCACGATCCAGTGATGAGGTCTCGATGAGCCAGCGACGACGCTACGAACCCGACTGGCCAGATTACGGCGGCAAGCGGAAACGACAGCTGCGCTCGGTGCTCGCGCTCCTCGTCCTCATCGTGATCGGGCTTGCGGCGCGTCAGTTCGCACCGCAAGGTGCCACGGAGAGCGGCGAGACCGCGAGCCGGGGGACGGCCGTTGGGTCGCCGACCGGAGGGGCTACCGCGACCTCCGGCAAAGGCTCGACACCCGGAGTCCTCTCGATCGGCGAACGCGAGACCGGCTGGTACGCCAGCAACACCCTCGCCTCCCGCCCTGACGCCACGCGCGTCGAGGTGGCGCGTGTCATCGATGGCGACACGCTCGACGTGCTGGCCGCGCAGACGCCGCTGCGCGTGCGCTTCTACGGCGTCGACACGCCCGAGCGCAACGAGCGCTGCTACGACGAGGCAACCCAGCGCACCATGGACCTCACGCGCGACGGGGTGATCCTCGTGCCGGACGCGCGGCAGCAGGACCCGGGGGGCCGCGAGCTCCGGTACGTGTTCGCGCTGGATGGGCGCTCGGTGGACGCCACCCTGGTCGCCGAGGGCCTCGCGAAGGCCTGGCGCGACGACGGGGCGCTGCGGACGCGGCTCATCGCCATCGAGGAGCGGGCGAAGCGGAGCCACACGGGATGCCTCTGGGGCTGATCGAGGGTTGAAGACGGCGCGCGGAGCCGGGGTTAGCGAACAGGAGCGCCGACGGCGCTGCACCCGGCGGCCGCCGACGAGTCCGTGACGAGCTGCATGAACGCGACGCCGTTGTCCCACTGCACCATCCGATGCGGCGGCGCCACCTCGATCCAGGCGGTGCGCGTCGCGCGCCCGGAGACCACCAGGACGCGCCACGCCTCGAAGCTCCCGGCCGGCACCGTCACCCCGACCACGCCCACCGCGGTGAGGTCGACGGTCGACTGGCTGCGCTCGAACGCGTTCACGGAGGTGTAGCGGGCGTGGTAGCCCTCCTCGAGGGGGAGCGCGCGCCACAGCCAGAATGCGGACTCGTTATCGAAGGCGTGCTCACGGAGCCGCAGATCGGCCGGCTTGCCCGGCGCCTCGCCTGTCGTCGCGCGGGTGAACGTCGCAACCGCCCGCCCCTCGACTGTCCGGTACTCGGTGGCGACCTGGTCGACGTTGCCCATGTTCGCGACGAGGCGACTCGACGAGCGCGGGGCGAAGGCCTCGGTCACGACTGCCTCGGTCTCGTCGAGGTGCTCGGTGTTCGTCGTCGAGACGTAGGCCTGGCGCAGGGCCCACGATCCGTCCTCCTGCACCCGCGACTGCAGTGTCCCGGTGCCGAGGGTCACTCCATCCTGGACGAGCGCGTACTCGAGGCGCTCGCAGCCGATCGGCGCGCGCACCGGCGCGAGGACGGCGGGCGTCGCGCCACCGCCGGCGCTGCACGCGACCAGCCACGCGGACATCACCGCTAGCAGCCACACGCGTCGATGCGGCCACCGACCGCCGGGGATGCCTCGCAGACTGCGCTCTCGCACTAGAACGAGCGGAGGACGCGCGACGCCGCGTCGATGGCAAGCGGGATGTCCTCAGACGTCACATCCAGGTGCGTGACCATCCGCACCCGCTGCGGGCCGGTGCCACTGCAGAGCACACCCTCGTCGGCCAGGCGACGTCGAAACTCCGTGCCGTCGACCGCCGCGTCCAGCTCGAAGAACACGATGTTCGTGTCGACATCGGCGGGATCGATCCGCACGTGCGGCAGCGAGGCCAGCCCGTACGCGAGGCGCCGCGCGTGGGCGTGGTCGTCGGAGAGCCGCTCCACATGGTGCTCGAGGGCGTACAGCGCCGCGGCCGCGATCACCCCGGCCTGGCGCATGCCACCGCCGACCATGCGTCGGATCGGGCGAGCGCGCTCGATGAAGTCCGCGCGACCGGTAATCACGGAGCCGACGGGCGCGCCGAGCCCCTTCGAGAAGCAGAAGGTCACCGAGTCGCCCTCGGCGGCAAGCGCCGTGACATCGGCCTCCAGGGCCGCGGCGGCGTTGAAGATCCGGGCGCCATCGATGTGCACCGGGATGCCGTGCTCCCGCGCCACGCCCGTCACCTCGCGCATGGCCGCGAGGGGAATCGCCGCGCCACCGCAGCGGTTCTGCGTGTTCTCGAGGCAGACCAGCGCCGTCCGAGGTGGGACCGGGCGGAGCAGGGCGCGGACCTCGTCACCGCTGATGCGACCCCGGTCGTCGTTGCGGGCGGCGCGCAGGCTGATCCCGCCGAGGGCCGTGGCTCCCACGGCCTCGTGGTGGAGGATGTGCGACTCGGATCCCACGATCGCCTCGTCGCCCCGGCCGCAGTGGGTGAGCAGAGAGACGAGGTTGGCCATCGTCCCGCTGGGCACGTACAGCGCTGCCTCTTTGCCGAGTCGAGCGGCGGCAGCCTCCTCGAGGCGCTGCACCGTCGGGTCGTCCCCGAGCACGTCGTCACCCACCTCGGCGGCGGCCATGGCACGGCGCATCTCCGGAGTGGGCTTGGTCACGGTGTCGGAACGGAGGTCGATGACGTGTGGGGACATCGTTGTCGAGCGTAGCAGAGCCACTCGCTGGGGGCTCCCGAGGCGGGTGGCGCGCCTTACCGCTCCTTGCGCGGGCGCTCCCAGATCGTCTCGAACCCCTCGCCGCCGAGGATGGCCGCGGCGAGCTCGGCGCGCTCACGGGCCGCCACCTCGTTGAACACGCGGTCGCAATCGATGGCCAGTCCGGGCCCACCGAGGCCGACCAGCCGCGAGCTGATGCGCTGCCAGACGCCGTGTTCGCGCATCAGGTCGACGGGGCGGGGCCAGGTGAACACCGTGATCTGGTCGGGAAGCGGCAGCCCGGGACGCGTCTGCTGGAGGTAGCGGTAGCGCTCGGAGGCTGAGTTGACCGGCGGCACCACCTCGATACGCGGGGGGTCGCCAGGAGCGGCGCGCGCGTCGACGAGCAGGCGCGACTCGATCTTGCCGAACCGGACGATGAACACGTCCGCCTCGTCGATCACCCGGCTGATTTCGTCGAGGTCGACACCCAGCTCTTCGTTCATCGCTGGCCCTCGCACCCGCACGACACCCGTTTGACCGCCGCGCCGCGCACGCCTCGGAAGACCGTGCCGGGGCCGCTTCGCGATTGTAAATCCGCCCGCGAGCTACGTGCACACGCCCACCGCAACGAGGGGCCCGACAGGCGTCAGCGGGGAGTGTCGAGGGTCGTCGCGGCGGGCGAGGAGTCGATCGCGGGAGACTGGGCCCCGCCTCGGACGGTGCTGGGCGCGCCTAGGACCAGGACGCCTGGTAGGTGCGCTCGAGAAACGGGATGCGGACCAGGCCGCTGAGGTGCAGGCCGAGCACCATGAGCACCACCCCGCCGAGCCGCGTCAGGAGCGGCAGCTGGTCCTGCAGCGTCGCACCCACGAGCCCCGCCGAGGCGCCCACCACCACGAACATCACCGTGAAGCCCAAGACGAACGCCACCGAGTGGCGGAATACGCGTCGCCGGTCCTCGC
>CADEHD010000172.1 GCA_902827055.1 uncultured Chloroflexota bacterium
CAGCAATCGAGAAGGGCGCGGCCTCCGGTGAGCCTCACGGTGGTGGTGCCCGCGTTCAACGAGGAGCGCCGCATCGAGCGCGCGCTGGAGGTGCTCGCGGCCGCCGCCCCGGACCTCGGCATCATCGAGATCATCGTGGTCGACGACGGCAGCGCCGACGGTACCGCGGCGGTCGTCGAGCGCGTCGCCAGCGCCAGCACCACCCTCCCGATCCGTCTGCTCCGCCACGCGCACAATCGAGGCAAGGGCGCCGCGCTGCGCACGGGCATCCTCGAGGCCGGCGGCGACTACGTAGGGTTCCTGGACGCCGACCTGTCCGTCGCGCCCTCCACCTTCGCGGACGCGCTCGCCGAGCTCGACGCGGGATTCGACATCGTGGTCGGCAACCGCGAGGCGGCTCCCAGCGGGTCGCGCCGCGAGGGCCAGCCCTTCCTCCGACGGGCCCTCGGCCACATGTTCGTGGCCACGCAGCAGCGCATCGTGGGGCTGCCGTTCAGCGACACCCAGTGCCCGTTCAAGGTCCTCAGCCGCGCCGCGGCTCACGCCATCGTCCCCGAGTGCAGCGTCGATGGCTGGGCCTTCGACGTGGAGATGCTGGTGGTCGCGCAGCGGCAGGGCTGGCTCGTCCGCGAGCTTCCCGTGCGCTGGACGCACGTCGATGGCTCCACGCTCCGCTCCAGCCCCTCCACCGCCTGGCGCACCATGCGTGAGCTGCTCGCCATCCGCCGCGGGCACCGCGCGGTCTAGGCGGGCCGCCACGCCCTCCACCCCTCCGTCTGGACGCGGGCGCCGCTGATGGCGGGTGCCGAGGGGCTGACCGCCTCGCGCGCGGCGGTCCGACGCCCCCTGGGCGGACTCGCGGCGCTCATGCGCGAGCACTGGCACGTGAGCGCCGTGCTCGCGGCGTTCATCGCCTCGATGTTCATCGTCCCGACGCTGACCCCGGTCGCGATCAGCGACGACTGGGTCTACATCCGCTCGGTGGAGATCCTCCTCCGCGAGGGCCACTTCGAGATCCTCACGGTGGCCAGCGCGAACCTGCTGTTCCAGGTGCTCTGGGGCGCACTGTTCGGCGCGCTCTTCGGCCCCAGCCTGGGGGTGTTCCGGCTGTCGGTGACGGTGCTGTGGCTGCTCAGCGCGCTCGCGGGCTACGGCCTGCTCCTCCAGCTCACCGGCGACCGCGCGCGCAGCGCCCTGGGCACGGCGATCTACGCCTTCAACCCCCTGGGCTACTCGCTGGCCTTCTCGTTCATGACCGACGCGCCGTTCGTGGCGCTGCTGGTCATCGCGGTGTGGTGCTACGCCCGCGGGCTGGGCCGCGAGGAGGAGGACACGCGCTGGATCTTCGCGGGCTCGCTGGCGAGCGCCTGCGCGATCCTGGTGCGCCAGCCGGGGGTATTCATCCCGGCCGCGGCGGTCCTCGCGACGCTGATCGATGGTCGGCTCCGTCCGAACGGGCGCGGCCTTCGACTGGCGGTGGCCACGGCGTTCGCGCCGGCGGTGGTGTTCCTCGCGTTCTACGCCTGGCTGCGCTTCGTGCATGGCGAGCCGGCGGTGCACCAGCTGATGCAGCGGCAGCTCCTGGAGGGCGGGTTCGCGCAGATCCGCCTCCACGCGCTGCGCCTCTACCTGATCGAGGTGGCCTACCTGGGGTTCTTCGCGCTGCCGGTGGTGGCGGGCGCGGTGGTGGCGCTCCCCGCGGTCACGCGCGCGATGACGCCACGCGCCTGGGCGTGGTTCGTGGGGTGGGAGGCGGCGGTCATCGCGGCAGTGGTGGGCTTCCGAGCGCTGGGCGCGCGCATGCCCTACGTCCCCCACTTCGTGGGCCGGTTCGGCGTGGGTCCCAACGACCTGATCGAGCCGCGCGCGGTGCTCTTCGGCCCCACGTTCCGCGATGTGTTCACGGTGCTCTGCGCGCTGGCGGCGCTGGCGGCGGGCCTGGTCCTGGTGAGCCGCCTCGCGCACTGGCGGTCGGCGTCGGTCGCCGAGCGGCGCGCGGCGACGCTGGTGCTCACGCAGCTGCTGGTGGCGTTCCTCGGTGTCCTGGTGGTGTCCGCGCACTTCCGATACTGGATCAACGAGGGCGTGCCGGGCCCCTCGCTGGACCGCTACCTGCTCCCGCTGGTGCCGCTGTCGACGGCGGCCCTGCTCTGGGCGTTGCGGGGGCATCGGCTCTCGCTCGACCTCGCGTGGTGGGCGACGCTGTCCCTGGGGCTCTTCGCGGTAGTGGGGACGCGAGACAACCTGGTGTTCCATCGCGAGACGTGGGCGCTGGCGCGCGACGCGCGGGCGCTGGGGATCCCGCTGCTGGAGCTGGACGGCGGGGCATCCTGGGACGGGTACTACGTGGGCGAGGAGTCGCTGCGCCAGGTGGGCTACGACCCGCGTGGGGGCGTGCTCTGGTGGTTCTCGATCTACACGCCGATCATCGACCCGCGCTACACGATCTCGACGGCGCCCACGAACAACTATCAGCACGTGGTGCTGGAGCGGCGCTACGACCTGTGGCTGGATACGCGCCCGACGAGCCTCTACCTGCTCCGCCGCGACGACGTCTCGGGCCCGCCCTGACCTCGTCGACCTCGTGCGGTGGGGCCGAGGCGGGTTACGATACCCGCGCCACCCTTCGACGTGCCCCCGTAGCTCAGAGGATAGAGCATCGGTTTCCTAAACCGTGTGCGCAGGTTCGAGTCCTGCCGGGGGTACCACGTTGTCGAATCTGGATGGAGCTCTCATTTCCTTCCGCCATGAGCTTTCGCCCGGATTGACATCAGTTTTGACATCAACGCTGCTAGTACCGAGGCGTCGTCGACAGTTCGGAGGCTCGGACACGGACCCCAGGAGCGAATGCCTCGACGGCTCTGTCAACCACGTCGCGAAACCACCGCGGCGCGAAGGGCGACACCACTACCTCGTCGATTAGCTCGGCGGGCCTGATAGGAACCGTTACACCAGGCACGTCGGGCAGCGTGTCCTGCTCGATCCCCTGGTAAAGGGCAGGCATCAAGACGGCCACGCGATACTCACGCTCGGCCTCGAATGCGCGTCGTTTCAGGAAGTACCGTCCAAGGGGATCCGTGCCATAGCTGACGAGTTCCGTGGTGCGAAAGTCAACGTAGCTCACTGGTCCCATGACGAAGGCCAGCGGCCCTTGCTCCGGAGCAACCGACTCCGTGTGCCGCGTCAACTCGTCCTTGAGCTTCAGAGTGCTTGTCCGAACGGCCACGGCCTCGGTGGCCGAACCATAGAGCCGCCACATAGCATCCGACTCGATCTCAGATAAATACCAACAGCTAACTGCTGCCCAGTGACGCAGTGTCCGGAACGCCGCTTCGGTTGCCGCGACCTCATCCACGGAACTCGAGGAACGCCGCGCAACGTCCGCGTCGAGGCTCGCTCCCTCAAAAGGATCTTCGAGTGAGGAAGCAGCCGGGAACCAAAGCGTTTGGGTGGCGAGAAGGCTGATCAGTTTGGGAAAGCCTGTGTACCGCCATATCGGGTGTGGATCGGAGTGGTCGAAGGCTGGTCTCGGATCGGCATCCGGAACTAACTCGAGTTCCGACACCCCGGACAGGGGTGGCACGTCACCCTTGGCGAACAGGCGCGACTCATACTTGTTAACCATGGACATCCTCCCTCCCCTCAGTTCCCGCCCGGCAATCAGTTGCTAAGGAGAGCGCTGACGCGTTGCGTTGCGTCACGCGTGGCGTCAGCGGACACGTGACTATAGAGATCGGCCGTGATGGAGATCTGACTGTGGCCGAGGACCTCCATGACCGTACGGAGGGGGACCCCGGTCGCGAGCATGAACGACGCCGACGCGTGCCGCATGTCGTGGAATCGTTGCCCAGGTAGTCCCGCCCGTTCGAGAAGGTCTCGGAAGCGGCGAGTGACTGACGGGCCGTTGAGCGGCGCACCGTCCGCCCGACAGAACACGAGGTCCATGCCCAGCCAGCGGTCCCCGGCTTGGGCCCGTTCGAAGGCCTGACGGTCACTGTGCGCCCTGAGCACCTCCACCAAGGACGCGGGCAGCCCGAGCGAACGTCGTGAGCGCGGAGTCTTCACGTCGTCGAGGTGGTAAGCACCGCCGTAGCGTTGAAGGCTGCGCTCGACGCGAAGCAGCGCGTGATCCAGATCGACGTGCTCCCATCCCAATCCCAGCACCTCGCCCTGGCGGAGACCGAGCGACAGCGCCGTGTGCCAGAGGGCCTCGAGACGATCTCCGGCGATCGCGGCGAGGAAGATCCGCGCCTGCTCGGGCGATAAGGGCCGAATTTCCGTGCGGATGATCCTTGGCGGGGACACCAGGCGTGCGACGTTGCGGTGCACAAGCCCCCAACGTTCGGCCACGGCTAGGGCCCGCCTTAGGATCGCGTGGTGATTGCGGACCGTTGCCGGGCTGAGCGTGCCAGCCTTCGAATTCATGTACCTCTGCACATGCTCGGGACCCAGCTTCACGAGCGGGATCTTCCCAAGGGTAGGCGCAAGGTGATCCCGTACGACCTGTACGCAGCTTTCGTATGGCCGAGGGCGCAGCTTGGGCTTCGCCACCTCTTCGAGGTAGCGCTCTAAGTATCCGCCGAGCGTCATGCGTCCGAGAGGCGCCGACATCCCGCGGGCAGCGTCCGCCTGCACTGCGATCAGCTTCTCGGCCGCCTCGGCTCTCGTACGTGCGTAGACCCAGCGTCGGCCACCATCCGGCAGAGAGGTCGCCGCCGCGTAGCGTCCGTCCTTTCGCCGCGTGATCGTCCCTTCGTGGTTCCCGCGCCTAGCCACCATTGCCCTCCTCGGTCGCACGACCCCTCGAATCTGGCACCGCGTCGCTAACGCTGTGCTGGTGCACGTCCTCTGAGGACTGGTGTTCGTCCTCAGAGGAGTCTTCTTCATCCCATCGTTCCCCTGCCCACTGCGTTACCTCAGACAATGCCC
>CADEHD010000173.1 GCA_902827055.1 uncultured Chloroflexota bacterium
ACGTGCGCGGCTCGCGATTGCGCGTGTCGGGATCGACGCGCAGGTACGCGTCGAACGGAGGCGTCTCGACGATCTTCCCGGGGTTGAGGATGCCCTGGGGATCCCAGGCGCGCTTCAGGGCAGCGAACACGCCGGCGATCTCGGCGCCGAACATGCGCTCGGTGAATACGCCGCGCAGGATGCCGTCTCCATGCTCGCCGGACAGGCTCCCGCCGAACTCGAGGACGAGGTCGGCGACATCGGAGGCCAGCGCCTGCATGTCGTGCAGGCCGGCCTCCGACTTCGGATTGACGAGCGGACGGATGTGCAGGCAGCCGACCGAGGCGTGGCCGTAGTAGCCCGCCTCCGTGCCGTAGCGCTCCACGATCGCCTGGAACCGTTCGAGGTAGGCGGGCAGGTGCTCGGGAGCGACGGCGGTGTCCTCGACCAGTGCCATCGGCTTCGCGTCGCCGCGGACCGACATCAGCAGGCCGAGCCCCGCCTCGCGCATGCGCCACATCGCGGCCTGCTCGGTGGGTTCGGTGGTGGCGAAGACGTAGCTGGCGCCGCCGCGCGCGCGCATCGCGACCTGCGCACCCGCGACGCGCTCGCGGACCTCCTCGACGCTGTCGCCGAATATCTCGATGAGTAAGAGCGCGCCGGGGTCGCCCTCGACGAACGAGGCGAGCGCGGCGAATCCGGGCCGTGCGCGGCACGCCTCGACGATGCGGCGGTCGACCATCTCGATGGCTGCAGGGCCGAGCTCCAGGGCGACGAGCGTGCCCTGCGCGGCCGCGACGACGCTCGGAAAGTGGGCGGCCGCGACCCCGCGTACGCGGGGCAGCGGGACGAGTCGGACGGTGGCCTCGGTGATCACGGCCAGCGTGCCCTCGGAGCCGACGACCATCTGGGCGAGATCGACCGGGCCGTCGGCCAGCGCCGCTGGCGTGAACGCATCGAGATTGTAGCCGGAGACGCGACGCTGGATGCGCGGAAAGCGGCGCTCGATCTCGGTGGCGTGATCGCGGGCCAGGCGCAGGGTCTCGCGGTAGATCGCCCCCTCGAGTCCGGGGCGCGCGCGCTGCGCCTCGAGGGCCGCGCCGGCGAGCGCCGTGAGCACGGTGGGTGTGCCGTCGGCCAGCACGACATCGAGGGCGACGACCTGGTCCGAGGTCTTCCCGTAGATCACCGAGTGGGCACCGCAGGAGTTGTTCCCGATGCCGCCCCCGATCGTGGCGCGGTTCGCCGTCGACGGGTCGATGGCGTAGGCGAGCCCGTGGCGCGCCGCCTCGCGATTCAGGGCGGCGACGACAACGCCGGGCTGGACGCGCGCGATGCGGCGGGCCGGGTCGATCTCGAGCACGCGGTCCATGTAGCGCGAGCAGTCGAGGACGACCGCGTGGTTGATCGCCTGCCCGGCGAGGCTGGTGCCGGCACCGCGAGGCAGGACCGCGATGCCCCGCGCGGCGCAGAGGCGCACGGTCGCCTCGATGTCGCGCGGTGTGCGCGGATAGACGACGGCCGCCGGTTCCATCTGGAAGATCGAGGCGTCGTTGGCGAACAGCAGTCGGTCGCCGCGGTCGGCGAGCACGTCGCCCTCGATGGCGGCGCGGATCGCCTCGGCGAGGTCCTCGCGGTCGTGCTCGCGGAGGTCGCGAGCGGCGGCGACGGCGGGGTGGACCCAGCGCTGGCCGGTCGATGGCGTGGTCATGCGCTGGAGACTACACCCGCCGCCGCGCCTCCGAGTCGGCAGGCGGGACTGGGGTCCGGAAGCGCTGCCCGGGGGCGGGTACACTCGTGACATGCCACAACGACTGCGGGTGACGTATCGCAAGACCGGGCCGGCGCGATACGTCGCGCACCTGGACCTGATGCGGACGTGGGAGCGCGCAATCCGGCGCGCGCGCCTGCCGCTGACCTACAGCCAGGGGTTCACTCCGCATCCCAAGCTCCAGCTGGCCGCGCCGCTCCCCGTGGGCACCGCGGCGGAGCGCGAGTTCATCGACATGTGGCTCGACGAGGCGCTGGCGCCGGGCGAGGTGTCCGTGCGCCTGGCTGCACAGCTGCCGGGCGGTCTCGGCGTGGTCGACGTGCGCGAGGTGGACGAGGGGGCGCCGTCGCTGCAATCGGCCTCGACGGTGGCGCACTACGAGGTGCGCTACGCCCCGGGCGAGGTCGACGCGGCCGCGGTGCGCCTCGCCATCGGGGAGTTCATGGCGCTCGAGACGCTGCCCTGGGTGGAGGAGCGTGGCGAGCGGACGCGCAGCTACGACCTGCGGCAGGCCGTGCGCGCCGTCGATGTGCGCCAGGAGGCCGATGCCACCGTGCTGGTCCTGCGCCTGTCGCTGCAGGACGGCGGTTCGGCCCGCCCGAGCTCGATTGCCAACGCCCTCGGACTCGCGGGCGTCGAGCCGCTGCTCACCACCCGCACCGCCATCGAGCTGGCCGCGTCGACCGCGCGAGGGGACTCGGCCAGCCCGTGACCAGCAGCCCGTGACCAGCAGCCCGTGACCAGCAACACCGCCACGCGCCTGCTGCTGGTGCGCCACGGCCAGACCGACGCCGCGGTGACCGGTCGCACCCAGGGGCGCGTCGACAACCCCCTGAACGCGCTGGGCGAGCGCCAGGCGGCGGCCCTCGCGGCGGTGCTGGCCGCCGAGGCCCCCGTCGCGATCTACGCCAGCCCGGCAGTGCGCGCCCTCGCCACGGCCGAGCCGCTGGCGAGGCAACTTGGCCTGGCGGTCCAGCCCGACGCGCGGCTCCTCGAGATGGACTACGGGCGCCTCGATGACCGCACCGGGGCCGAGCTGCGCGAGCAGGAGCCCGCCTTCATGGCCCGCTGGGCGCAGGACGATCCCGCGGACCTGCGCATGCCCGGCGGTGAGACGCTGCGCGAGGTCCAGGCGCGGCTCATCGAGGCGGTCACGGCGCTCGAGCGGCGGCACGCCGGCCAGACGGTGGCCGTGTTCTCGCACGGGTTCGCGATCCGCGCCCTGCTCTGCGATGTGCTGGAGGTTCCGCTGGCCTCGTTTCGCCAGATTCGCATCGATCTGGCCTCGTACAGCGTCGTGGATCGCCTCGGGGATGCCGAGGGGGGCCGGCGCCTCCTGGTGACGCTCAACGAGTCGTGCCACCTCGGGGAGCTCGCTGTCTGACAGGTCTCTTGCTCGGTCCGGTCCTCGCGGCTACCGTCTGAAACGGCGGATCAAGCAAAGGCCGTACTCCCCAACGTGACACTGAGACTGATCCGAGTCCCTCAACTGGCGAGTGGTCCCGTCCAGATGGTTCTGGCCGTGGCTCTGCTGCTGGGTGGGCTCTTCGCATACTCCCTCCTCCAAACGACCCAGAGTTCTGCACGCCTGCACGAGCGGCAGCTCGCGCTGCACGCCGAAGTGGCCACGCTCGCGCGAGAGAAGGCCGATCTCGAGGGTCTGCGCGCGTACCTCGCGACCGACGAGTACATCGAGGCCGTGGCGCGCACCGAGTTCGGGCTGGTGCGGGTGGGGGAGACCGCGGTGCTGGTGCAGGCGCCGCCGGCACCGGGCACCGACCGCGTGGCGCGGCGCTGGTGGCAGGAGCTGTTCGCGCCGTAATCGATATCGGGGGATCTCCGGATCTGCCATTGCACGGAAGCGCGCAGGCGTCGTATCCTCCGTTGCACCCCAGAGAGCGGATCGGCAGCGCGAAGTCGGCCGAGAGGTCGATAGAGAACTGCGGCCCGCGCCCGACTCACAAGGTCGGGTTCTGAGGGAAAGCCCGAATGCATGGTTGACTCGCGGAAGCGAACAGCGTAGCATTCGATTGTTGGCCTCTTTGCAGGCCGGACGCGCACATTTACAGCTGGAGAGCAGACAGAAGCGAAGTAAGGATCCCTGTCAGTAGTGACGGGAGTCCATCTACTGAGCTGACCGCGAGGGTTCGCCCTGGCGGATGGCATCGTGGCGTCTCGGGGCAACCCGAGGGGCGACGGGTAGATGGTTCACGTCACAAGATGCGCTAACGGACCTTAGAGGTCTGGATCGCTCTTTTTTGGAGAGTTTGATCCTGGCTCAGGATAAACGCTGGCGGCGTGCCTAACGCATGCAAGTCGAACGAAGCCTTCGGGCTTAGTGGCGGACGGGTGAGTAACACGTAGGAACCTGCCCGAGAGTGGGGGACAACTCCGCGAAAGCGGGGCTAATACCGCATACGGTCTACGGACCAAAGCCTTAGGGCGCTCTCGGAGGGGCCTGCGGCGGATTAGCTTGTTGGTGGGGTAACGGCCTACCAAGGCGACGATCCGTAGCTGGTCTGAGAGGATGACCAGCCACACTGGGACTGAGACACGGCCCAGACTCCTACGGGAGGCAGCAGCGAGGAATTTTCCGCAATGGGCGAAAGCCTGACGGAGCAACGCCGCGTGGGGGAAGAAGGCCTTCGGGTTGTAAACCCCTGTTGCGAGGGAAGAAGATCTGACGGTACCTCGCGAGGAAGCCACGGCTAACTACGTGCCAGCAGCCGCGGTAATACGTAGGTGGCAAGCGTTGTCCGGATTTACTGGGCGTAAAGGGCGTGCAGGCGGTTTGTTAAGTCTAGGGTGAAAGCTCCCGGCTCAACTGGGAGAGGTCCTTGGATACTGGCGAACTTGAGGGATGCAGAGGAAAGTGGAATTCCCGGTGTAGTGGTGATATGCGTAGATATCGGGAGGAACACCAGTGGCGAAGGCGGCTTTCTGGGCATTTCCTGACGCTGAGACGCGAAAGCGTGGGGAGCGAACCGGATTAGATACCCGGGTAGTCCACGCCGTAAACGATGAGTACTAGTTGTCGGGGGTATCGACCCCCTCGGTAACGAAGCTAACGCGATAAGTACTCCGCCTGGGGACTACGACCGCAAGGTTAAAACTCAAAGGAATTGACGGGGGCCCGCACAAGCAGCGGAGCGTGCGGTTTAA
>CADEHD010000174.1 GCA_902827055.1 uncultured Chloroflexota bacterium
CTGGCTGCCTGTGGAGCGTCGGGGAGGGGCGTCGGGCCCTCCGAGGACGCGCGCTCGCGCTCGCGAGCGGCTCCGGTGCGCGGCTCCTGAGGCCGCGGTGCCGTGGCTTCAGCCTCCCCGAATCGGTCGCGACAGTCAAGTCGCGCCGACGACCCGGCCAGCAGCTAGCGGAGCAGCGCCTCCAGGTGGCGTGCTACCTCGGTGGTGTCGCCCTGGGGCATGTGCAGCAGCTGGAGGTCCGCGCCGAGGCGCGCTCGTTCCTGGAGTTGCTCGCGCACCGACTCGATCGGGCCGATCACCTCGATTTCGCGGACCATGCGCTCCGAGACGGCCATCAGGGCGCCCTCGGCGTCCCGCTGTGCCCACGCGGCGCGCGAGGCCGCCACCTCGGCCTCGAACCCGTGGCGCTCCAGCATCTGCCAGTAGAAGTTCCCCATCCGGTTGATGTAGTGCCAGAGCGGCCGGCGCGCGGCGCGCCACTGGTCGTCGTCGTTCGAGCCGTCGAGGACGAAGTGGTACGTCTGGACGGCCATGTCGATGGCGGCAGGGTCGCGGCCGGCGCCTCGAGCGCCCTCGGCCAGCAGGTCGCGCAGCTCCCCGAACTGGTGCATCGGCCAGTGGATCGGGAACAGGCCATCGGCGATGGCGCCGGTCTGCGCGATCGACTTCGGGGTGATCGCGGCGAGGTAGACCGGGATGTGGTCGCGAGGGCGGTCGTACTCGAGTCGGAAGCCGCGCGAGAGGTGGAAGATCTCGCCCTCGTAGTTGAGTGGCTGTCCGCTGATCAGGGTGTTGAAGATCTCTACGTACTCGCGCAGGCGGCGCAGCGGCTGCTTGAACGGCACGCCGTGGAAGTGCTCCACGACGTACTCGGCGGAGGCGCCCAGCCCGAGGACCATCCGGCCGCCCGAGAGCACGTCGAGCGCGCCGAACTCCTGGGCGAGCGCGGCGGGTGTCCGCGAGAAGCAGTTCACGATCGAAGTGCCGATTCGGATCTGCTTCGTGTTGGTGGCGAGGACGGCGAGGAACGGCAGCGCGGAGATGTTCCATGCCTCTGGGCTCACGACGAGCTCGTACCCGAGGTCGTCCGCGACCTGGACACGCGCCAGCGTCTCGCGCCAGTCGGCGCCCATGCCCGTCAGCAGTCCGAGGCGCATCAACCGCTCCTTTATCGCGAGGGAAACTGCCCGCGCGGGCCTTCGGCGTGCCGAGGCCACGCGGCTCCGAGGGGCGACACGCTAGCAGAGGTCGCGCGGCCGCCGCTCGTGGAGCACGCGCGCGGAGAGTGCAAAGAGCGGAGCGCGGAGAGCTAGCCGCCGACCGCGACGTCGACCTGCGACCCGAGCTTCGAGAACGCCTGCTCGATCCACTCGGCGGGGAGGGCATCGATGGAGGAGCGGAGCCGCTCCTGCCACCACGACGACACCTGCTCCAGGTCCTCGCGGGCGTAGCGGTGCTCGACGAGCTTGCCGCTGTCCTTCACGTAGAGCACCACATCGATGGGGAAGTCGACATCGGCGGCGCTGATGCGGGTCGAGTCGAAGGCCAGGCAGCCGACCTTGAACGCAAACCGCATGCTGTCCTCGTACTTCAGCGTCCGGTCCAGGATGGGCTTGCCGTAGCCGGTCTCGCCGATGATCTGGTACGGCGTGCCCTGCCCCACCTCGACCCAGTTGCCCTCCGGGTACACGAGAAACAGGCGGTGCACGGGGTCGGCGCTGAGCTGGCCGCCGATCAGGGTCTGCGAGTCGAATCGGAAACCGCTCGCGGCCAGCGCCGCGCGGTCCTCGTCAGCGACGCGCCGCACCTGCTGGGCGTAGAGGTTCACGACCTTGAACACGCGATCCAGGGGCTCGGACTCGGTGGCGAGCGCCTCCTCGAAGTAGGTCACGACCTTGTCGCGGACCGAGCGGAGGCCCGAACTCGCGAGGAAAAAGGGCTCGTCCGGGTTCGGCGACGTCCACAGCTTGCGCGAGGTGATGCGCTCGGTGCCCGTGACGACGCGGGTGTCGGCGATGCCGATCAGGCCGCCAGCGAGAGTGATGCCGAGGCAGAACGTCACGGAGCCCTCCTGGGGCGTGCGGGCAAGTGGACGCAGTGAGCCCCGAGGATAACCCGGTACAGGCGGGGCGGCCATGAGGGGCACGCCTGAGGCCTGGCTCGCAGGCCCGCGGTCCTCGCGAGGGCCCTCGCCGCCAGATTCGAGGCGCCGGTCGGGGCGCGCTGGGCGGGGTCGGGCGCTCCTACTACTGCTGCTGTTGCTGCTGCACCTGCTGGACCCGGTTGGGGCCGGCGGTCGAACCCACCTCGACGCGTGCCTGCCAGTCCTGTTCCGCGGCGCCCCGGAAGCTGCCTCGGAGGGGCGGGACGTCGTCGTAGTCGCGGCCCACGCTGCAGACCACGTACCGCTCGTCCTGGTGCTGACCGTTCGACGGGTCGAAGCCGTGCCACGCGCCGTCCGAGTACACCTGTAGCCAGGCGTGGCTCGCGTCGCCGGTGGTGGAGCCCGTGGAGGGCGCCAGGTACCCACTGACGTAGCGCGCCGGGACCCCTCCCATGCGCAGGATGGCGAGCATGAGGTGCGTGAAGTCCTGGCAGACGCCATGCCCCAGGTCGAGCAGGCCAAGCGCGGTGTCCTCGACGGAGGTGTGGCCCAGCTCGAACTGAAAGCGGTCCGACATCAAGGACATGACGCGGTTCGCGACACTCAGCGGGCCGCCATGCGCTCCGGCCTCGCGAAGGAGTGCGCCGATCCGAGGGTCGAACGGGCTGCGGTGTGTCGGCTGCCGCATCAGGTACTGCATCAACGTGGAGGGCTGCGCTTCGCGCACCACGTCAGTCGCGGTCTCCACGGTGGCGTGGAGGGTGGCCGAGAACTGGGTGACCTCGCCGAGGAGGTCGAAGTAGTGGTACTCGTTGCCGAACGCGTCCGTCAGCACCTCGAGGCGCGCAGGCGGGTCCGTCACCAGCGTGGCGTCGAGGCGACGCTGGCCGTCGCGGATGGCGGGCAGGACCCGCAGCTCGTTGTGCACCTGTCGGACGGCGCTCGAGTAGCGATACGTGCTCTGCCACGCGACTGTGACGATCATGCCACCGACTCCGGGACCGCGCGGAAGATGTGGTCCGTGAGGCCCGTCTGCACCTCGATGAGGCGCGACTGGAAGTCGTCCAGGAACTCGTGCAGTCCGAGGGCGAGCACGCGGGTGATGTCGAGGGCGGTCAAGTCGAGCTGCAGGAGGGCGAGCGTGCGCTCGGCCGGCAGGCGGTCGAGCGGCGGTGTGAGCACGGTGGCGCGCTCGAAGTGCTCCGTGAGCGCGCGCACGCAGAACGCGAGGCTGCGCGGGAAGCCCTGCTGGAAGATCAGCATCTCGGCGACGCGCGGGCCGCTGATGTCCTCGTGGTAGACCTTCCGGAACGCCTCCCACGCGCTCGCCGAGCGCAGGATCGCCATCCACTGGAAGCGGTCGAGCGCGCCGCCCACCTCAGTGAGGGCGGGGAGCAGTACGTGGTACTTGGTATCCAGGATCCGGCTGGTCATGTCGGCGCGCTCGATGTACAGGCCGCAGCGGAACCACTCCGCGCCTTCGTCGTGGAGCACGGTGTGGTCGTAGAGCCCGATGATCGTCTCGACGGCGCGCTTGACGCCTCGGCAGAGGTCGTACAGCTCGTCGTCGCGCACTTCCGCGCGCCCCTGGAGGTCCAGGTACAGCTCGTTGATCTCCTCCCAGACCTCGCGCGAGATCAGCTCGCGGGCCGCGCGGGCCAGACCGCGCGCCTCGATGACGCTCGAGCGCACTGAGTTCGGGTTGGCGTCCGAGAGGATGAGGAAATAGGCCGGGGAGAGCGCCGGGTCCTGCTCGACGGCGATGCGGAACGCGTTGGCGGCGCCGGACGCGCGCAGCAGCGGCTCCCAGAACGAACCGCTGTCGTTGGGTCCGCCGCGCTCGACGGCGGCGAGGTACTCGACGTGGGCCATGCGCGCCGCGTTCTCGGCCCGCTCCAGGTAGCGGCCCAGCCAGTAGAGGTTCTCGGCGACGCGGCTCAGCATCAGGCGCCGTCCCCTCGAGGGGTGGCCCCGCCGTCCTCGAGGATCCACGTGTCAGTGCTGCCACCTCCCTGGGAGGAGTTCACGATGTACGACCCCTCCTTGAGGGCGACACGGGTGAGCGCGCCGGGGAGCACCCACGACGACTCGCCGGTAAGGACGTACGGCCGCAGGTCGGCGCGACGCGGCCGGAGCCGGCCGTCGACGTACGTGGGGACGCTGCTGAACTCGACGAGTGGCTGGGCGATCCAGTTGCGTGGGTTCTCGGCGATGGCGGCAGCAGCCGCAGCCAGCTCGGCGTCAGAGGCCTGGGGCCCGATCACGATGCCGTAGCCGCCGGACGCGTTCGCGGGCTTCACGACGAGGTCCTTCAGGTGGGCCTGGATCTGCGCCAGGTCCTCAGGCAGAGCGCCCACGTAGGTCTCGACGTTCGGAATGAGTGGTTCCTCGCCGAGGTAGTAGCGGATCATGTCCGGCACGTAGGCGTACACCACCTTGTCGTCCGCCACGCCGGCGCCGGGCGCGTTGGCGAGTGCCCCCTTGCCGCGCGTCCCGGCGCGCATCAGGCCCGGCACGCCGAGCTGCGAGTCGGCGCGGAACACCTCCGGGTCCAGGAACAGGTCGTCCACGCGGCGGTAGATCACGTCCACCCGCGACAGGCCCTCGATGGTGCGCATGTACACGCAGTCGTCGTCGCCGACCGTGAGATCGCCGCCCTCCACCAGCTCCGCGCCCATGCGCTGGGCCAGAAACGCGTGCTCGAAATAGGCCGAGTTGTAGATGCCCGGCGTCAGCACCGCCACCTGCGGGTAGTCGAGCGGCCGCGGCGAAATCGCCGCAAGTGTGTCGAACAACC
>CADEHD010000175.1 GCA_902827055.1 uncultured Chloroflexota bacterium
CGTGTACTCGGACGCCGATCGCGACGCGCTGCACGTACGCAACGCCGACATCGCGGTGCACATCGGTCCCGGGCCAGCCCTCGAGTCGTACCTCGTCATCGACAAGATCCTCGAGGCCGCGCGGCGCACAGGTGCCGACGCGATTCACCCGGGCTACGGCTTCCTCTCCGAGAACCCTCGCTTCGTGGACGCGATCGAGGCGGCCGGGATCGCCTTCATCGGCCCCCCCGCTGCGGCGATGCGCGCCCTGGGCGACAAGGTGTCCGCGCGCAAGTTGATGCAGGAGGCCGGCGTCCCCGTCGTGCCCGGCGCCAACGACATCGACGCGAACGACGTCGCGACGGCGACCGCCGAGGCGCAGCGCATCGGCTTCCCGCTGCTGGTGAAAGCCGCCGCAGGCGGTGGAGGGCGCGGCATCCGCCGCGTCGACCGCATCGAGGACCTGGAGGCAGCGATGCGCGCCTCGGGAGCCGAGGCCGCATCCTCGTTCGGTGACGCGACGATCTTCCTCGAGCGTTACGTCTCCCCCGCGCGCCACATCGAGGTGCAGGTCATGGCGGATGCGCACGGCAACGTGCGCGCCTATGGCGAGCGCGAGTGCTCGGTGCAGCGCCGCAACCAGAAGCTCCTGGAAGAGGCGCCCTCGGTGGCCGTAACACCCGAGCTGCGCCAGCGCCTGTGCGCCGCCGCAGTCGCCGCCGCGAAGTCGTGCGGCTACCGCAACGCTGGGACGGTCGAGTTCCTCCTCGATCAGAACGGCGAGTTCTACTTCCTTGAGGTGAACGCGCGCCTGCAGGTCGAGCACCCGGTCTCGGAACTGGTGTACGGCGTCGACCTCGTGGTGCAGCAGCTCGAGGTCGCCGCGGGCGAACGCATCCCGGACTTCGACGTGGAGGGACCGCTATCGCCTCGCGGCTGGGCCATCGAGGCGCGCATCAACGGTGAAGACCCGTACCGCGACTTCTTCCCCTCGCTCGGGTACGTCGAGCACTTTGAGCCGACGCTGGGCCCCGGCGTGCGCTTCGACTCGATGCTCTTCGAGGGACTCGACGTCCCGATCTACTACGACTCGATGCTCGGCAAGCTGATCGTGTGGGGGGCCGACCGCCCCGAGGCGATCCGTCGCCTCCGTCGCGCGCTGCGCGACCTCGTGATCGCCGGCCCGACGACGAACGTGCCGTTCCACCTCGCGCTGCTCGACCACCCGGACTTCGTGTCCGGCAACGTGCACACCGGCTGGCTCGAGTCGACCTTCACGATGCCCTCGCTGCCGGACCCGGATCCACGTCTGCAGCAAGCGCTCGTCGCAGCTGCGCTCGCTGTGGAGTTGGGGCGCGGCAGCACGAACAGTCCGGCATCGACGACCGGCTCGGACGGCCACGCGTGGGTCCGAGCCGCGCAACGACAGGCCCTCGAGGGCCGCACCCGCGCAACAGGAGCACGAGGTTGGCAAGGCACCGCTTCCTAGTCGATGGCGTGGAGCACGTCGTGACCGTCGACCCCCTCGACGGTGGCTTCGCCGTGTCAATCGGCGACGCGGACCCGATCGAGGTCCGAGCGACCGTCCGGGAGGTCCCGGGCGTGGTGTCGTACTTCGAAGGTGGCCGTCCGACGCGCGCGTTCGTGGGCAGGCCCGCACAGGCGCAGGGCTACAACGTCACCGTTGACGGGCGACGCTTCGAGCTCCGTCCGCCGTCTACGAGCAAGCGCGGCCGCGGGACCGTGGGCGGGCAGACCGACCCGCTCGGCAAGGTGTCGGCGCCCCTCGCCGGTGTCGTCGTCGCGGTCCACGTCGCCGTCGGAGAGCACGTCGACGAGGGTGCAGTGCTCTGCGTCGTCGAGGCGATGAAGATGCAGAACGAGGTGCACGCGCCGCACGCCGGCACCGTCACCGCGATCCGCGTGGAGACGGGCGCCCGCTGCGAGCGCGGCGACTTCCTGGTGGAATACGAGCCGGACGTGAAGCCCGGGTCCTAGTCGCGACGCAGCCGGTAAATCGTGACCTGCCCGAGCTCGTGGATGGGTTCGTAGCGCTCGTCTCGCCACGCCTCGAACTCCGGCGACGTCACGACGTGCGCGAGCGGGTGGCCGGGCTGAGGCGGTCTCCGGTCTTCGAGGAGCACGTCCGGCGGACTGGCACGCAGATCCTCGACAGTCTGCGGCCAGAGGTCTGGGCGCGCCATGAAGACCGTGTGAAACAGGTACGGGTGGGCCGGCCGCATGCCCGTGATGGCGTAGGCCTGGGGCAGGCGCCCGTGGACGAACAGCCGGTCATCCGCAGCACCGCTATCTCGGAGGGCGGCGACAAACCTCGCCATCCCTTCGGGGCCAGACCGCGGGTGGTACGACCGCAGCGCAGCGAGCGTCGGGATCGCCCCTGCAAGAGAGAGCGCGGCGAGCGCGTACACGCTCGCGCGTCGCCCTCGGTCGACCGTGCCGAACCACTCGTATGCGATCCCGGCGAGCAGCGCCGCACTGGGCAACAGTTGGAGCATGTACCGCCCGAACAGGAACCCCGGGCTCAGCGCGCCTGCCAGCGAGGCCAGCGTCCACATCGCGATGACCAGCGTGCGGGCGCTCCACTCTCGAGCAAGCAGCCACGCGCCGACGAGGGCGACCGGCGCGAGCGGACCGAACCCAATGAGCGCGTACGGCCCCCCGCGTACCAGGTTCGATAGGCGCTCCTCGGGCGAGACGAGACGGCCATAGGCCATGTTGAAGGTCACCAGGGCGTCGAAGGCGGCACCCCCGGCGACCACGCCGAGCCAGGCAGCGAACGCCACGGTCACAAGACACGCCCCGGAACCGAGCACCGCAAGCCTCACCAAGGGACGCGAGCCCTGCAGTCCACCCGGGACCAAGAACGCGCACCCGGCAAGCGCACCGAGGTTGAACACGGCGACGGGCTTCGTCCAGACCGCCAGACCGGCCAGCACGCCGGCGAGGAACAGGAAGCGGAGGCGTCCTGTGCGAACCGCGCGGAGATGCACCCACAGTGAGCCGGTCATCGGCAGGAGCATAAGCTGCTCGGCACTGCCGTTATCGGAGAGCAACACCAGCGCGGTCGCCGCGGCGAATGTCAGCCCGACGAGGAGCGCGACCCGCTGCTCGAAGAACTCACGGGCGACCAGGCGCACCAACATGGCCGAAGCGCCGAGCCCGACGAAGATCGCCAGGCGCAGGACCTCAGGTCCCGCACCCAGCCACAAGAGACCTGCATACACGAGGTGGATCACCGGAGGCTTGTGGTCAAACGCGTCGGCGTAGATCACGCCGCCACGAAGCATCTCGCGCGCGACCGTGACGTACACCGCATCGTCGAAGAAGAACCACTCCCCCAGTTGCGGGAGCGCGAGGAGGGGCGGGCCAGCAGCGACAAGCACCCAGCCGAGGACGGTTGCAAGCCGTGACGGTGAGTTGGCGCGGGGAACCGACGCCAGCGAGACCGGTCGGGCAGCCAGTCGCACGGGGGACCACCTCGGAGTCTCGTCGGACCGCGAGGCGGCCCGCCAGGATCTTCGACGCGGCGCGCGCGGGGTCGTACTACTGTTCCCCCTAGGGGATCTCCATCACAAGTGTCCTACATTGTGAGGGCTGGGCTCCCGATGCTAGAATCACGGTCGCTCTCGAATCGGACGCGGGACAGACTCGAATCTGACGTATCCGGGGCACGAGGAGCAACGGGGAGCCGCAAGCCCGCGGCTGGAGTGGAGAGATACACCGATACCCAAAGAACTGCGCATCAACGACCGCATCTTCGCCCCTCGCGTGCGCGTCATCCGCGACGGCGAGCAACTGGGCGTTATGACCGTGCCCGAGGCACTGCGACTCGCTGACGAGGCCAACTTGGACCTCGTCGAGGTCGCGGCGACGTCGGACCCGCCGGTGGTCCGGATCATGGACTACGGCAAGTTCAAGTACGAGCAGGCCAAGCGCGAACGTGATTCGCGACGTGGCTCACGACAGGTTCAGTTGCGTGAAGTCCGCATGAAGGTGAAGATCGATGACCACGACATCGACTTCAAGGCGCGGACGACGAAGAAGCTCCTCGAGGCCGGCGACAAGGTCAAGGTCTCGGTGATGTTTCGCGCTCGCGAAATCACGTACCCAGAGGTTGGTCGTGAGCTGCTCGAGCACTTCTACGACCTCGTGAAAGACACGGGGACGCGGGACCGCCCACCTCAGATGGAGGGGCGATTCATGTCGATGCTCCTGGAGCCAGTCAAGAAGGCGCCCGGCAAGACGAGCGATGGCGCTCCAGCCGAGGCGGAAGCCGTCGCAGGGGGTCGCTAGCCGTGCCGAAGATGAAGACCCACAAGGGGGCGGCCAAGCGCTTCCATATCACCGGTACCGGCAAGGTGCTGGCGATGGCGCATCACCGCAACAACAAGCGCATGAAGAAGACGGCCGAGAAGCACTACGACATCCGCGGGTACGTCCCGCTGGACGCCACGCAGACCAAGCGCGTGAAGCGCCTGCTCCCGTACGCCTTCTAACCCAGGACCACCCAGCCCCACGCAGCTCGACCCACCGAGGCCTGAAGGACACCGACGATGCCGCGCGTACGCTCCAGGGTGGCTGCCCACCAGCGACACAAGAAGATTCTCGAGCGCGCGTCTGGGCATTCCGGCAAGCGGCACCGGAACTACAAGGTCGCCAATGAGTCCGTCATGCACGCCCTGCGCTACGCGTGGGAGCACCGACGCGACAAGAAGGGCGACTTCCGCCGCCTCTGGATCACGCGCATCAACGCCGCCGCGAGGCTGAACGGGCTGACCTACGGCCGCCTGATCAACGGCCTCCAGAAGGCCGGCGTGGTGCTGGACCGCAAGGTCCTCGCTGACCTCGCTGTCCGCGATGCCGCCGCCTTCGCGAAGGTCGCCGACCAGGCGCGCGCG